>JAITHQ010000094.1 GCA_031279925.1 Treponema sp.
ATTCTGCGCTTTGTGACAAGTTTATATTTGGAGAGATGACCGAGCGGCCGAAGGTGCACGATTGGAAGTCGTGTGTACCCGAAAGGGTACCGAGGGTTCAAATCCCTCTCTCTCCGTAAGTGCAGCGTTGATATATGCTAAAATGGTAAAAACAACGCTATATGTGGTGTATGGCAAATGGATGCTGCATGTATCCATTTTGGGGTTTAATGTCTTTTTAACCGCTCTAAAGTCCGGCTAAAGGCCCGATGGGTATTAAAACCCCTTCGGCACAAATAATTTTTAATTTTTGTTTTTTTATGGAGAAAGATTATGGATCAAGAAAGAGCAAAAGAGCTGAAAAAGACAGCTCAGGACCTGCGCATAACAGGTCTTAAAATGGTGCAGGGCGCGCACTCCGGGCATATTGGCGGCGCGTTTTCCCTGTCCGAGATTATGGCGGTACTGTACTTTGAAAAAATGAACATCCGCCCCAATGAACCCAAATGGGAGGACCGGGACCGGCTGGTAATGTCCAAGGGACACGCCACAGTGGCCCTCTATCCCACGCTTGCCACACGGGGATTTTTTCCCCTGAGCCTGCTGGAAACTTTCAGAAAAATTGACGGGCATCTGTCGGGCCACGTGGAAATGAACTATGTACCGGGGGTGGATATGTCCACCGGTTCCCTGGGGCAGGGGCTGTCCGCTGCCGTAGGCATAGCGCTGGCCGGTAAACAGCTTAAAAAGGATTTTACCGTTTATGCCATTCTGGGCGATGGCGAGATTCAGGAAGGCCAGATTTGGGAAGCCCTGATGTATGCGGGCAGCCACGGTCTGGACAACCTGATCGTAATCCTGGACAACAACAAGGTGCAGTTGGACGGCACAGTTCCCGAAATTTTGGATACCGGCGACCTTTCCGCGAAATTTACGAGTTTTGGCCTCCATGCCGTATCCGTGGACGGGCATAATGTGGATCAGCTCTGTGACGCGATAGACAAGGCAAAGGCGGCAAAGGGAAAAGCGAGTGTTATAATAGCGAACACAATTAAAGGCAAAGGTGTTTCATTCATGGAAGGGCAATCCTCATGGCACGGTAAAACACCGAATGACGAACAGTTTGCCAAAGCATTCGAGGAATTGAATGCGGCGACGAAGGCTTTGGAGGCGTAATTATGGCGGATAAAATAGCGACAAGACATGCATATGGCGAGGCCCTTGCGGAACTGGGAGATAAAAACAGCCGGATTGTAGTGCTGGACGCCGATGTGTCTACCTGCACGATGTCATGTATTTTTGGAGAGAAACACCCTGACCGGTTTTACAACGTGGGAATCGCCGAGGCGAATATGGTGGGCATTGCGGCGGGCATGAGTACCGCCGGTCTTATTCCCTTTGTACACACTTTTGCAATGTTTATGGCCGGACGCTCCTATGATCAGATTCGCAACTCAGTGGCCTATCCGAAGCTGAATGTTAAAGTAGTGGGAACCCACGCGGGCCTGTCGGTAGGAGAGGACGGCGCTACCCATCAATGTATCGAGGACCTGAGCCTGATGCGGACCATTCCCGGTATGACGGTGCTGTGCCCCTGCGATGGCAACGAAACCGTAAAAGCGGTATTCGCCATGGCTGAATATAAGGGCCCTGTATATCTGCGCCTGGGGCGGCTGGCCCTGGAAAACGTAACCGATACCATTCCGGGCTATAACTTCCAGATCGGGAAAGGGGCGCTGCTGCGGGAAGGGAAAGACGTTAGCATAATTGCTACCGGCCTTATGGTGCAGGAGTCTCTGAAAGCGGCGGCATTGCTGGAAAAAGAAGGGGTCAGCGTCCGTGTTATCGACATGCACACGATAAAGCCGCTGGACCGTGAAATCATCATCAAGGCGGCAAAGGAGACCGGCGCTATTGTCACCGCCGAGGAGCACAACGTAATAGGCGGGCTGGGAGCGGCGGTGTGCGAAGCGGTCTCCGAGGAGCAGCCGGTCCCGGTTATCCGGCTAGGGGTTAATGACGAGTTTGGCCGCTCCGGAGATGCAGGGGCATTGCTGCGGCATTACGGGCTTTCCCCTGAAAATATCGTTGAAAAAGCCAAATTGGCTATCAGCAAAAAACGGTAAAACATAATTTACGGGCCTTTTTCAGAACCTCGGATTTTGAAAAAGGCTCATTTCTTTCTATGATTATGGAGGATTGAATGGCACTGGCTGCTTACACCGAACTTTTAACGTATGCGCGGGAACATAATTTTACTGTTGGCGCTTTTAACTCTTTGAATATGGAAACACTGCAGGCGGTTGTTTCCGCAGCGGAAGCAAAAAATGTGCCGCTGATCGTGCAGACCTATCATGCCCATCTGGATTTTGCCGGCGCGGATTATATGCAGGCGCTGTGTAGCGTAGCGGCTAACAATGCAAAGGTCAGAATCGCCATGGGTCTTGATCATGGGCAAAATTTTGAACAGGCAAAGGAATGTATCGAGAAAGGTTTTTCCGGTGTGATGATAGACCTTGCTTCAGCGGATTATGATTACAATGTGTCTGAAACCAAAAAAGTAGTGAACCTGGCTCACGCCAAAGGCGTTTCAGTTGAGGCGGAGCTGGGAAAAATAATGACCGGTGACAGTACCATTGAGGAAATTGCCTCAGGATATACTGACCCCGGCATTGCGGTTAAATTTGTCAAAGAAACACATATTGACTGTCTGGCGGTGTCAATCGGCACTGCGCATGGCCTGTATAAATACACGCCGAAAATAAATTTTGATCTGCTCAAAACCCTTATTAACGAAGTTCCCTGTCCGATTGTCGTTCATGGCGGCTCAAATACGCCTGATGAGGATATACTTAAAATGGTCAAACTTGGCGTTGCCAAGCTCAACATAGGGACTGATTTTTTTAATGCGTATAACAAGACTCTGGTTGATTGTTTAACAAAGGCCGGTACACATGAAATAGCCCAGGTGTTGGTCAGTGCAAGGGAAGCCGTAAAACAGGCCGCCATGCAGAAAATTGATCTGCTTACCGCATACCGCGTATAAAAAGTTAAAGACTGTTTGCCTTGAGGATTCTGCCGGATGAGATATATTGGTTTGGATGTAGGAACTTCCGGATGCAAAGCGGCAATTGTTGACGGACAGGGCGCTATATACGCGACCGCAAAACGGGAGTACTCATTTGAAATGCCCGCAAGCGGATATGCGGAACTGGATCCTGCGCTTGTTTGGAACGCGGTGCTTGAAACGCTCTCTGAAATAGGCCCCCGCTCCGGCGGGGTTGCCGCGCTGGCGGTTTCATCCATTGGGGAATCGCTGGTTATGCTGGACCGGGATGATAAACCCCTGGCGAAAAGTATCATCTATCTTGACGCCAGAGGCAAAGATATACTTCCGTACATTGCCGGAAAAATAGACGCAAGGGAATTGTTTGCCATAACCGGAATGCATAACCACCGCATGTATTCGTTATGCCGCTTTTTGTGGTATCGAAAAAACACGCCGTCTGTTATCGAAAACGCGGACAAAATATGTATGTTCTGCGATTTCCTGAATTATCAATTGACCGGCAAGCGCGCGCTTGATCCAGGCAGCGCGTCCCGCAGCTCGATGTTTAATGCAAAAAAACGGGAATGGTCGGCATCCATAATGGACTTGTTTGCAATACCCCAAGAAAAATTCAGCCCTGTCGCGGCCACAGGCGCCATTATCGGCAATCTGCTTCCCCAGATTGCCCGCACAACCGGCCTGCCCAAAGATTTACAGGTTGTTCTGGGCTGTCACGATCAGTGCTCCGCTACTCTGGGGGCGGGTGTTCTGGATCAGGGACAGATCATGCTGGGAGAAGGATCGACCGAGGGCATAAACGCCATAATTAAAACTGAACATATTGACGAAGACGCGCTCTTCAAAAAACAAATCAGTCTGGAGCCGTATATCAGCCCGGATACCTATATCGCTGCCCTGGGTACTTTGCAGCATGGTACGGCGATTCAGTGGTTTGTGCAAAACAACGCCGCTTTTTATGATACCAAGCCCTCTTTGGAAAATGAAACGTTATTCGCAAAGGCGGATCGGTATTGCGCCGAAAATTCCGGCGAGCTTTATTTTATTCCCTATCTTTCCCGTTCCAATATAATGGATACCGCAAATCAGGCATTGGGCTGTTTTATCGGGCTGGAATTTGACAGTACGGTTAATACCATGTATTGCGCCGTTCTTGAAGGTCTTGCGTTCGAGACTAAATACAACATGCTGAATCTTGAACAGAGCGGATATACGCCTGAGTTTTTTGCGGCAACCGGGGGCGGGGCAAAATCGGCGCTGCTGATGCAGATAAAAGCGGATGTGCTTGATTGCGCCATTAATATTCCCCAAAGCGCCGATTCCGGAATAGTGGGACTTGCGATGATCTGCGCGGTAGCAATGGGCGAATACCACAACTACCGTGAAGCTGCTGAACGGTTTATCAAAATCAAAAAGACCTTTAACCCTCAAACCGATTGCCGCATGCGGTGTAACCGTTACATACAAATCAACCGGACCATAAAAAAATTGTATGATGTAATATAAATTGGGGACATGCGTATCAGTCTGTGGTCTTTTTTTTGTTTATTATGATTTTTTTATTGACAGATGTGTTAAGGGGGGAGTATAATTGTGGACATTATACGGCAGATTTGTCCGGGAACTTCAGTTTTGGAACAAATACCTTTTAAATACGCATGTTTTGCCGGACTGTAGTCTGTTCCGGCAAAGCGAAGGTTGGTTGGAAAGAAACTGTAGGGATATTTGGTATGGCTGAATCGTATCGGCTTCCGGGCGGCGTTGATTGTGGGTACAATATCCCTTGAGGGATATATATTTTTAGTTTTTTTGGAGGAAAGTATGAAAATTGGAAAAATGGTGGTGTGCGCTTTGATTCTGGTGCTGCTTTGCGGAACCGCCTTTGCCAAAGGCTCAAGCGCGAAAGAGGGTGGCAAAAAGCAGATTGTGGTAGGCTATGCGCCGCCGACACTGAATAACCCGTTCTTTGCCGCATTGGAAGATGCCGCCAAGAAAGTGCTTGAAGCGCAGGGCATCAAGGTTGTGGATTTCCATGCTGATAATGACCAGTCCATTCAGAATGACAAGGTTCGGGACCTGTTGACCCAGGGCATTGATGCGCTTATCCTGATACCCCGGGATTCCATTGGCGTCCGCGAATCGCTGCAGGCATGTAAAGACAAGGGCGTTCCGGTTATTATCGCCGACACCCCGCTAATCACCCCCCAGGATCAGGCAATGGTTGTTTCCACAATCGCGTCTGATAATTTTAATGCCGGCGTGGTAGTCGCCAAGGATATGATGACCAGGCTGCCCCGGGGTTCCGAAATTGTTATTATGCACTCTCCCGCCGCCGGTTCCTGCATACCACGGTTTGACGGCTTCCAGGATACCCATGCCGGTTATTTCAATGTCCGCCAGGTGTATGACGGCGAAGGCTCTATCGACAAGACCTTCCCCAAGGCCGAGGATGCCCTTACTTCTTTCAAAGACCTCAAAGCTATTTACTGCATTAACGATCCTTCCGCCGCAGGCGTTGTCCGGGCGATTGAAGGCGCAAAGCGCCAGGGTATTTTGGTATACGGCATAGACGGCGCTCCCGATGCCAAGAAGATGATTAAAGAAGGAAAAATGATGGGTACGGGCGCACAGTCTCCCATCAACATCGGCAAAAAGTCGGCGGAAATAGTGTTGCAATATCTCCAGGGTGACCGTAACATCCCGAAGGATATTCCCATCGAGACCTTTATTATCAATAAAGAAAACGTAGACCAGTATGGTATAGCAGACTGGCAATAACTCTTTTGGATAATAGCTGACAAGTTAGAGGAGCCACCATGTTTCGTGGCTCCTCTGTTTTAAGGAGGCGATGTGCAAAAAACATTGCTTAAAATGGAACACATATCAAAATCATTTCCCGGCGTAAAAGCGCTGGAAGACGCGCATCTGGAACTTCAGGAAGGTTCAATACTCGGCCTGTTAGGTGAAAACGGAGCCGGAAAATCAACGCTTATGAATATTTTGGGCGGTATTTACCGGCCCGATAATGGAACCATTGCCGTTGCCGGAGAACCTGTTGCCATACATTCGGTATCCGATGCGCAAAAAATGGGGATTTCTTTTATTCACCAGGAACTGGCGCTGGTTCCGTTTCTTTCGGTGGCGGAAAACATTTATTTGGGAAGAGAGATCAGGGACCGGTTCGGCATGGTCAGCAAAACCGCCATGAACAAGGAAGCCCAGAAGTACATGGATGTGGTGAGTCTTGACATGGACCCGGCTACCAGGATTTCACGGCTCAGTACCGGTCAGCAGCAGATGGTAGAGATAGCCAAAGCCTTCTCCCTTAACGCCCGGATCGTGGTTATGGATGAGCCTACTTCGTCGTTATCTGAAAAAGAAATTGAAATACTGTTCAAGACCACCCGTGATTTAAAAAAAATGGGCATAGGTATTATTTATATTTCGCATAAAATGTCGGAGATTTTTGAGCTGACCGACAAGGTCATGGTAATGCGTGACGGTCATTATGTGGGAGAGAAGGCCACTGCGGAAACCAACACCGATGAGCTTATTCAGATGATGGTTGGCCGGGAGCTCAAAAATTACTACGTCCGTACTTACAATAAAAGGGAAGAGGCGGCGATGGAAGTGAAGCGTATCAGTTCCGCAGTCACCCAGGTACACGACTGCAGTTTTACGCTCTATAAGGGAGAGGTCCTGGGCTTTTACGGCCTTATCGGCGCGGGACGCTCGGAGCTGATGAACTGCATCATGGGTATTGATGAAATTTCCGGCGGTGAATACACCGTTTTTGGAAAAACGATCTCCAAACCTAATCCGCTCATTGCGCGGCGGAATGGTCTTGCGCTGGTTCCCGAAAGCCGCAAAACCCAGGGGTTGATACTCGAAAATACGGTTTCCTTTAATTCCACCCTCGCGGTGCTTGACAAGTTTATAAGCTGGCTGCGGGTCAACCGGCAAAAAGAATCCGATATTGTCAACAATGGCGTGGAAAGCATGTCCATCAAGACCCCCTCGGTTAGCCAGCGAGTTGTTAATCTTTCGGGGGGGAATCAGCAGAAAGTAGTATTGGCCAAATGGCTCGCCACCTCTCCGGGGATACTTATTCTGGATGAACCAACCAGGGGTATCGACGTCGGGGCCAAGGCGGAAATTTACCGGATAATTAATGAGCTGGCGGGAAAAGGTATCGCCATTATCATGGTGTCCTCTGAATTGAACGAAGTTATCAACATGAGCGACCGGCTCGTGGTTATGCGGGAGGATACTATTGCCGGCATATTGGAAAGGGAACATTTCTCGCAGGATATAATTTTAAAGTACGCGCTTGGAGGAAACGAATGAACAAGGATAGGTTGTTGCGGTATGAAAAAAATGTGATTGCAGGCCCTGCAATCCGGTATTTACGGGCGAATTTTGGGATACTGTTAGGTTTCTTTTTCCTGTTTATCCTGTTGTCCATTTTCGCTGATTATTTCTTTTCAGCTGAAAATCTGCTCACGGTTCTGCGGACGGTATCCACCAATGCGTTTCTTGCCATCGGGGTTATGATGGCGATTATGCTCGGCGGCATCGATCTTACCGGAGGGGCGCTCATTGCCTTTGCCGGTTGTGTCTGTGTTGTTGCCATGGAACGTATAGGCATGCCCATGCCGGCTGCGATTGCCTTTGGGCTTTTTATCGGCGCTGCGGCGGGATTTGCCAATGGCGTAATTATCGCTTATTCCGGCATACATCCCTTTGTGGTAACGCTGGCCATGATGAGCATCTGCCGGGGCGGGGCCTACCTTGTCGCGGATGGAAGACCGGTTCCCCTCAATAAAAATGTCGAGGCTTTTACCTTCCTGGGAAACGGTTATATTGGACCTATTCCCCTGCCGGTAATCTATATGCTGGTGTACCTTTTTCTGGCCTATCTCCTTTTAAACCGTACCCGGATAGGAAGGCATATCTATGCCGTGGGCGGAAACCCCATAGCCGCAAAATACTCTGGCGTCAATATCATCCGGGTCAAAATTATGGTCTGGACCATAAGCGGTTTTCTGGGGGCCTTTGCCGGTGTTGTTCTGGCGGCCCGTATGTCTTCCGGACAGCCATCCGCAGGCGTCAGTTTTGAAACCGATGCGATTGCCGCTGCGGTGCTGGGGGGAACCAGTATGTACGGCGGGGTAGGCAATATAGGCGGCGTGTTCATTGGTATCCTGGTTATTGGAATCATCAGTAATGGGTTGAATCTGCTCCATGTTAATTCTTTCTGGCAGTATGTGGCCAAGGGGGTAATTATACTGCTGGCTGTTTATATTGACATGTACCGGAAAAAGCGGGAAAATGCGCGGAAAGACTAAACAATGGCGGAAAAGCCTGAATTTAAGGTGTTTTATGGCCGGAAATAGCAAGGCAAGATAAAATATTGCGGCAGTTGCAAAACTTCAGTTTTGCAACTTTTTCTGTCTCTGTGTAAACCCATCCCTGGTTTTGCATCCGGCATTTTGTAATAGTTTTGTAATAGTTCATTGACATAAAAAAATATTGAGGTTTATAATGTATAACAATAGTTGTTGCGAGTCTGGGTGGTGGACTCTTGTCCGGTAAATATCCCTTAAATCACCATGTGCCATGTGTACATCAGTTATTCAAGGCTCTCTATTGGGGAACCAATAGAGGACTTACCCAATTCTGCGGCGGCAGGGTGGTTAAAGGTTTATGGGTGCGGGGATATATGGAAGAAAACTATATTTTTGAATGTGAAGGCGTCTCAAAATCTTTTGGTGGTATTCATGCGCTGAATAATGTCCAGTTAAAAGTTAAAAATGGAGAAGTCCATGCCCTGCTGGGGGAAAACGGGGCCGGTAAGTCAACCTTGATGAAGATCATTATCGGTCTGTACCGGGCCGATTCCGGAGAAATGATCTTTGAGGGAAAGCCCTACACCGTAAGGGGTCCGGCTGAAGCAATCAAATATGGCATTTCCATGATACATCAGGAACTGAATCCTGAACCCCATCTGACCGTTGCGGAGAGCATTTTCCTTAACAGGGAAGATACCTACGGGAAAACTCCCTTCCTGAACAAAGCGGAAACGAACCGGAAGGCTGCCAAAATTCTGGAAAGTTTTGACTTCTGTATAAATTGTAAAATGCTGATGGAAGAGCTCACCCTGGCCCAGATTCAGATGATAGAAATAATCAAGGCGGTTTCGTGTAACGCACGGCTTATCATTATGGATGAGCCGACTTCTTCCTTGGACAGTGAGGAAACGGACCGCCTGTTCCGTACAATTCGGGGCTTGAAGGCTAAAGGTGTTTCCGTTATCTATATTTCCCACCGCATGGAAGAAATTTTTGAAATCTGCGACAAAGTATCCCTGTTCAGGGACGGCAGGTACATTGACACCCGTTTTCTCAGTGATGTTACCAAGGATGAGTTGATCTCGAAAATGGTTGGGCGGGAAGTGAAAAATGTATTTCCCAAAACAGACTGCCAAATGGGCAATGTGGCTTTTGCTGTGGAAGGTCTTTCGGGAAATGGCTTTAACAATATAAGTTTCAATGCTCACCAGGGTGAAATTCTGGGCATTTCAGGACTGGTTGGATCGGGACGAAGTGAAACCATGCGGGCCATCTTTGGCCTTGATCCCCTGGCTGCGGGAAAAATATTTCTGGAAGGGAAAGAGATTGTCATCAAAAATCCCGAGGACGCCATTGCGAAAGGTATATGCATGGTCAACGAAGATCGCAAGGGATTCGGCCTGTGCCTGACCCGCTCCCTGCGGGAAAATATATCCCTTCCCAATCTGCAAAAAAAACATAAGGGTTTATTGATAAATCAAAAGAGGGAAATCAGCGAAACGGCGGAGACTTCAAAAGTCCTGACCGTCAAGGCGGCAAGCATCGAGTCCGAGGCGTACTCCCTTAGCGGGGGAAACCAGCAAAAAGTTGTACTTGCCAAATGGATTATGGCGAAACCCAAAGTGCTGATCCTGGATGAACCGACCCGCGGCGTTGACGTGGGCGCCAAGTCAGAGATTCATACCCTGATGTGCCGGTTTGCCGCGGAAGGTATGGCGATTATCATGATTTCCTCGGAGCTGCCAGAAATTATGGGAATGAGCGACCGGGTGATTATTTTTCATGAAGGCAAAACAAACGGAGAGGTTTTCCGGAAAGATATTTTGAGCGGAGCGGTTACTCAGGAAATGATTTTGGCAAAAGAATTTGGACAATAGCAAGGAGGACTTTACATGGCGGGTTTGACCGGAAAAAAGTTATTGGGCATGGATCAGACAGAACTGAATCTCTTTACCAGAAGATACGGGATCAGTTTTGTTATGTTAATAATGATCATTGGTTTGGCGATAGCGTCGCCCACATTCAGAACCAGCGGCAATGTATTGAGTATTTTGCTGCAGGTTTCAATAAACGGTATTCTTGCCATGGGCATGGTTTTTGTAATCACCGCCGGTGGAATCGATCTGTCAATTGGTTCAATGCTTGCGCTGACCAGTACCATTATGGGCGTTATCCTTAACGAAACCGGTAATATTGTCCTGGCCTGCGCCGTATCAATTGCCGCGACAACTTTTTTTGGATTTATAAATGGCATACTGGTTGCCAAATTCAAGCTCTTTCCCTTTGTGGTTACCCTGGCAACCCAGCTGGTGATTCGGGGCATCGCCTATCTCGTTTCCGGCGGCTACTCCCTTTCCCTGTCCTCAACAGCGTTCATGCAGATAGGCGCGGGCAGGCTTTTTGGGATCATTCCCTATCCGGTGATCATTCTGCTGTGCGTCATTGCCGTTTCCTACGTTATTTTGCATAACACAAAACTAGGCAGGTACGTGTATGCCGTGGGCGGTAACATTAACGCCGCTACCGCATCGGGAGTAAACGTGTTCTGGACCCAGACCAAAACTTTTATCATTTCCGGCATTTGCTGCGGTATTGCCGGCATCATTATGACCAGCCGCATCAACGCGGCCCAGCCCAATATCGGCGTGGGCTATGAAACCGATGCGATTGCCGCCTGCGTGATAGGCGGAACTTCGTTTGCGGGCGGCGTCTCAACCATACCGGGAACAGTAGTGGGCATCATCATCATCGGCCTCATCTACAACGGCATGAACCTGATCGGGATCAGCTCCTACTGGCAGACCATCACCAAGGGGCTCCTTATCATCGGCGCGGTAATGGTTGATATGTTTATGAATAAACGGCGTTAAACGGTGCTTATACTACTGTAATAGGTAGATAAGAATATTTTTAGGAGGTTCAAAAATGAACAAAAGAATTTTGGTTGTAGCGGCGGTACTGCTGCTGGCAGCGATCCTGGCGCCTACGGTTTTTGCGGGTGGACAATCATCCAGCAGCACGGGCGGGAAAAAAATTGTTATTGGCTATATTGCCAAGAACACGACCGATCCGTTCCACGGCCCGCTTAACACAGCGGCCCGGAAAGAAATGGATGCCCTCAAGGCTAACGGTAAAATTACAAACTATTTTTTCTATGACGGTTTGACAAACCCCGTTACCCAGGTCGAACTTATGGACACCGCCATTAACGCGGGATGTACTCACATCATCCTTTTACCGGCGGAAGCTGCGGGAAGTTCCCCGGTGCTGACCAAGGCCAAAGAGAAAAACATCCCGGTAGTAGTAGTAAACTCTATGACCAACAATACCCCGGACCTGGCTGCGGGTTATGTCGGTTCCAATGACGTGCAGGCCGGTGAAATGATGGCCAAGTTTGTACAGTCAAAGGCTCCCAACGGCGGCGGATATGGCCACATAATGGGCGTTATCGGTAATTCAGCGCAGATACAGCGCGGTCAGGGCATCCATAATATCATGGACAAAGATTCCAAGTGGAAGATGCTTGACGAGCAGGGCGCCGACTGGCAGGCGGAACGGGCAGTTAATTTCTCCATGGACTGGCTTTCCAAATATGGAGACCAGCTTAACGCAATCATTTGCGACAACGATGATATGTCCTCGGCGGCGCAGAACTATGTAAATTCCCGCAACCGCCGGGACATTATCTGTATTGGCGTTGACGGCAATGCCGGTCCCCTGAACATGGTAAAGAACGGTGATTTACAGGCCACCGTTTATCAGGACGGTGTCGGACAGGTGCTCAAGGGTATTGAATTGCTCGTGAAAGTCGCCAATGGCGAGAGCATACCCAAAACCACGATGATCGACTTTGTTATGATAACCAAGGATAATGTGAATCAATATCTGAAGTAGTTTATCTGTTTTCGGGTTTTGGCCCCTCCTGTATCGCCTTTCAAGGAAAGGCAGTTGATTCAGGAGGGGCGTTTTTATGGAAAAATCATACAACATTGAATCAGTTTTAAAACCCCGCTTGAATTTTTCAACGGCTCCATTTTCTTGTAAAAAAGCCGAATGCCATTCTTTGACAATATAACAGAATGGGTATAGTATGAGGCAGTTCGGGTAAAGGGGTATGTGATGTCATATATGATGGGAATTGATCTGGGGACTTCAAGTTTAAAGGTGATCATCATTGACACTGCCGGAAATATAAAAGCCGAAAGTTCACAGGCGTACCAATTTGATTCTCCGTTAAACGGGTATGCGGAACAAAGGACGGAGGTATGGTGGGCCGCGTGCCGTGACTGCATTCGGGAGGCGCTGTCAAAAGCGGCGGTCCCCGCCGCCAGGGTACAGGGGCTGGGTTTTTCCGGGCAGATGCACGGGATTGTGCCGCTTGACGCGGACCGGCAGGTGATACGTCCGGCTATTCTGCACTGTGACGCCCGTTCCGGCAAGCAGGTGCAAGAGATAAACGCCCTGTTTGCGAGTAACGCAATCCCCGGTTCCCGGTTCAATCCGGTGTATACGGGCTTCCTGCTCACTTCCCTGCTCTGGATTAAACAAAACGAGCCCGCCGCTTTTGACAAAATCCGCCATGTGTTTCTGCCCAAGGATTATCTCAAGCTGCGGCTCTGCGGCGAAATTAGCTCCGACTATTCCGATGCCTCGGCAACGCTGGCCTTTGACATTGAGCGTTTTCGCTGGTCAGCGGAAACACTGGCGGCGCTGGACATTCCCCTTGCTTTTTTCCCCGGCTGTTTTGCCACGGACTATGCGGTGGGAACAGTCACGAAACAGGCCGCCGCAGAAACGGGTCTTGCCGAAGGGACCGTGGTGGTTTCGGGCGGCGGGGATCAGATTATGCAGGCAATCGGCAATGGGGCCATACATCCGGGCAACGCCACGGTCAATATCGGGAGCAGTGGGCAGGTCTGTTTTCAGAGCGATAAGCCGGTGCGAAATCCACAGTTGTCAACCAATACATTTTGCGCGTATGCAGAGGGCAGGTGGATAGTCATGGGCGCCATCATGAGCGCGGGTCTGGCCCTCAAATGGCTGAACGGCATATTCCCCGCCGCCAGCTACCGGCAACTGGACGAGGAGGCGGGAAAACTGCCACCCGGCAGCGGCGGTCTTGTGTTCCTGCCCTATTTGAACGGGGAGCGGACCCCGCACGTAAACCCGAATTTGAGCGGTATGTTTATGGGCCTCAATTTGAATACCGGCAGAATCCATTTGGCCCGCGCTGTTATGGAGGGCGTTACTTACGCGCTGATGCAGTGTATCGAAGTATGCGGCGGCCTGGGGCTCAGCACAAACGAATTGATCGC
>JAITHQ010000222.1 GCA_031279925.1 Treponema sp.
GAATCGGTTAACCGTGTAACTGAACCTTCAGGATTTAAACCCAAAGTGTGGTGAATAACGCAGAGGTGACTGACACAACATCATAACCTTAAGAGGTAACGCAATCCGGCGCCATTTTAGGAAAGCACTGATTAATTCGTATAGAAACCACGGAAGGCACGGAAAACCACGGAAATAGACTTCAATTCCGCGTTTTTCCGTGGTTTGTTTCATACAATTTGCTTTAATCAGCGCTTCCTAAGGTTATGATGTTGCGCCTGACGCCATAGGCGCTCGAATTTTTCATCCTTACCAAAACAACAACCCCGCCCTTTTTGTTGCCGAAAACAGGCTTGCAATTTACAGGCCGAAAGGCAATACTAATGCCATGGATTTGGGGCAGACGATTCTTGTGTTCAGCCGTCTTGTTCTAGGGGCGCTTGCGGCCTTTTTTGCCATTATGCTTTGGTCAAAAACGCGGGACATGGCCTGGATGCTTGTAGTAATTGGGACTATTGCCGCGTATATTGGAATCGTGTATTCCATTATGGAAATGGCCGGTATTGCCGGAAGCCGGATAGGCTCTGTTTCTGTGGCGGCAATTGTGCTGCCTGCCCTGCCCGCGGCGTTTTATATAGCCGCCTTTCTGGTTAAGGTTACCAGGCGGGGCCCTTAAACGGGGGGGCCGGGGGGGCCAAGACCCCCCGGCGGGGGCGTTGCGGGGGTGGAACCCCCGCATGGGGCGCACATACGGCGGCCTAAAGGCCGCCTACCGTCTTTGGCATACAGCGGCATTAATTGGTGCTACACCGTGTCAACGTTGTTCATCCACGCCCCTTGACGGGGCGCGGGTATTGGGTGGGGCAGCGGAAGACTTGCCGCCTTCGGCGTCAAGTCTTTTAGGAGTTTTGCTCTGCAAAACTCCACACCTTTTGCGGCAAGGCTGGAGCGAGGGGGGCTTCCCCCCTTTTATAATTATTTGTATTGATCATAATAAATGAGGAGGAAATTGAAATGAAATCCCTGGTTATTGGTTTGGTGATTATCGCCGCTGCGCTGTTTTCCATTCTGCCGCCGGAAGCAGCCGGTTTTGGGCTTGGCTGGCGCGATGATGTGCTGGCGTTTCTGCGGGGCGGGATTCCGGTGGTTGCCGTGATGGTTGGCTTTATAGCGATCTTTATCGGCGCCGCCGATATGAAAGACCGCGCCGAGGCAAAAAAAGAAGAGGCGGAAGCAGGCAAGGCTGAAAACACGAAAGAATAGCGGGCCGGCGAAAAATCCGCTTAGAGCCTGTTCAAGCGGCATTATGCGGAAACTCCTGCTCTGTTGAACAAGGAGTCGTATGAAAAATTTGCTGCGGGCGGGCATTGCCTTGTTTGGACTGCTCGCCCTCATCACTTTTCTGGTCTCCTTTTCGCTGGCGCAGTCGCTGTATATGCAGTCCCGCTTGAGCGGTTCGCGCAATTATCATTTTGCCCTGTATCTGCCCGATAACCGTAACTCATTTTTTACCGGAATAATTGCCGGGGCGGAGCAGGCGGCGGCGGAGTTTAACGCCGCCATTTCGGTTCACTCGATTGATCCGGCAAAAAACGAGCTGGAAATGGCCTTGTATACCGGTATCGACGGGGCGGTGGTCTGCCCCTACCTGGACGATAGTCTTGCACGCCGCCAGCTTGACCGGCTGGGCGCAAAGCAGATTCCCACTGTGATCATTAACCACAATATTCCCAATGACCAGCCCTGGCCTTTTATTGGAACGAATAATTTTGATGTGGGGCGGCGGCTGGGGCTGGCGGCGGGCGCCGTTAACGAGGGGCCGGTGCGGCTGGCGGTGGTGTACAGCGATAAATCGCCGGGGATTTACGGCGAGCGGGAACTGGTAGAAATGGGAATAACCGCCGCGCTGGGCGAGCGGCTTGCCGCGCCCATTAGCGGCTTTAGAACCAACCTGAATCCGCTGGACGCCGAGGCCCTGCTTTCCCGCCTGTTCCGCGCGGGAAGCGCGGCCAATGCAGGGGCGCGCTCTTCCGCCGATTTTAACACTATTATTTTTACCGATGCCAACGATACCATAGCAGCAGCCCAGACCTTAATCGATTTGAATATGGTAGGCAGGGTGCAGATAATCGGCTTTGGCGGCGACCCTGCGGTGCAGGAAAATATCCGCAAGGGCGTTATTGCCTGCAGCCTGGCGATTAATCCTGAACGGATAGGCTACGAGGCGGTGCGCTCCCTTGCCGAATTGCACGTAACGGGATACACTTCAACTTCGATTGACACGGGAATAGAGATTCTTGATTTGTCCGCATTGCAGGCGGAAAGCGGGAAGGCGCGGTGAAACGGCTGATCCCCCTGCCCCGTTCAATTATGGCGCAAATGCTCCTTGGCATTGCCGGCGTTTTTATCATACTGTCATTTTCTACCGCATACATTCTGCTTTCGTCAAAAAATTTGCAAAATATTTCCGACCGTATGTTTGAACAGGAACGTTTTATTAAATCAGTGCAGGAAGACCTTGCGCGGTTTCAGACTCCGCTGCTTGATTACCTTTCCACCCGTTCCTCCAATGCCCTTGCCCAAATTTTAATCGATACCCAGGCCCTGCGCACCAAGCTGCCCGCCTATGTGTCCATTCTGCCAAATACGGCGGAACTGCGGGAACGGGAGCTTTACGCCCTTATCCGCTCGTACCTTAACCTGGCCGAACAGGCAATGGAAGAAAAGCGGGGCCGGAATATCGCCGCCTATACCCGCATGTATGACGAAATGGCCGGGCTTCTTGCTTATATTAACCACGAAATTGAAGCTATCAGCGTTGAGCGTTTCCGGGGGCAAATGGACGCTTACGGCCTTTTTATCGCCCGATCGGGAACCCTGCAATTTTGGAATTTGCTTTTTATTGTTTTTATTTCTCTGTTTGCCATTTTGGTTTTGTTTCAGTCCGTTAGGCGCATAACCGCCCCCATGACCCGCCTTTCCGCAATGGCCGCCTGCCTTGCCGCCGGAAATTTTTCGATAAACGATATTGAAAGCGAAAGCGTGCGTGAAATGGATCAGGTGGTGGCCGCCTTTAATAAAATGAAAAACGAAATTGGAAACTATATCGAAGAAATCCGCTGGCAGGAAAATATTAAACAGGAATATATGCGCGAAAAAATGCGGAACATGAAAATGGAAGGGCTGGTGCGGCACATGGAAATTTACGCATTGCAGGCCCAGATGAATCCGCACTTTTTGTTTAATACCATTAATACCGGAATGCAGCTTGCCATAGTTGAGGGGGCCGGCCGCACCAGCGAGTATATGGAATATATGGCGAAACTGTTCCGTCACATTATTCGCAATAAAGAAATAATTGTTCCCCTGCGGCACGAAATTGAAGGGCTTGCTTTTTATTATTACATTCTGCGGGTGCGCTTTCCCCGCAGCCTGGACTTAACGCTTGAATGCGACGAAGCGCTGCTTGATGCGGTAAAAGTTCCGGTTTCGATTTTGCAGCCCCTGGTTGAAAATTGCGTAATCCATGCCTTTAAGGACGGCTATGCCCCGCCCGCCGCGCCCGGCGGCCAAAACGAAACTGCCAAAATGGCGGCTAACGTTACCAGCGCGCCTGGCAATGGGGCCGCTGCGGAAAAATGGTCCCGTGTGAATGTGCGGGCGCAAATGCAGGGGCGGCATTTAATTCTTTCGGTGCGGGACAACGGCAGGGGCATGGACCAGGAAACCGTCCAGCGGCTGCTGCACGCCCAATCCATAGACGAGTCTTCGGTATCCAGAGTAATGGGCCTTGAAAACGTAATCCAGCGGTTGTACTTTTTTTATCCTGATGACCCCGGCGTGGTCTCCATTGAAACCGGCCCGGGGCAGGGAACGGCGGTAATTATCCGCATAGACGCCGGGAGGGAACCATGTATAGCGTTTTGATTGTCGATGACGAAGAGCCGGTACTGGACAGCTACGAGTTTATGCTCGCCGGCAGCGGTAAATTTTCGCTTGCGGGAAAAGCCCGCTCCGGCTTTGAGGCGCTCAAACTTATCCACGAACTTGAGCCGGATTTGGTTTTTGTAGACATTAATATTCCCGGCCTTGACGGGCTTCAGGTTATCGCCGATGTGCATAAAAAATTCCCCGCAATGGTTTTTGTTCTGTCTACCGCCTATGAACGTTTTGATTTGGCGCAGCGGGCAATTCCGCTGGGCGTTTTTGCATACCTTGTAAAACCTGTTTCCAAAAAAACGTTTCTTTCAACCCTGGACACGGTTTTTGAAGCCCTGCAAAGCCGTGTAGAGGCCGAGCCTGAAACGGAAAGCCAGCCCCAGCGTTTTTTGCGCAGGACGGTCTGGAAAGCGATGAGCGATGCCGAATGGGAAACCAGCCGGAAAGATTTGTCTTTGCCTTCAGACAAAGGGCTGATTGTTATTTTGGAAACCGGGGAGGCGGAAAAATACTGCGAGCGCCTTGCGAAACGGCTGTCGTACAAACATTATTGCGTTTTCGATACTATGCTGAACCGGGGGCTGCTGCTTGTTTCCGGTGAAATTGGCCGTGATGATCTGGCAAACGAGCTTGACCGTATTCTTGCCGAAATTATGCCGGTTGGCTGCCTTTGTGGCCTTGGCGATCTTCGCCGGGGGCCGGAACTGTACCTGTCCTGCGGCGCAGCCCTTCGCGATTTGGAAAACCGGCGCGTGCACAGCGGCAATAATGCGCATAACAGTGAACGCAAGCGGATTATCCAGCTTCGCCACGAAATGGGCATTGCCGATTCAGGCGAAACCCAAAAATTGTTTACCCTGCACTGGGAAGCCGTTTTCGCCGCCAATGAATTCAGCCTTGCCAAGGCGAAAATGGTTTCGCTGTTTACGCTCTTGTTAGACGATATTTACGGTTCGTACAGCCGCGGCAAAGAAGCGGCGCCGGTTAACGCAGCCGAAGAAATAATGGCGCTGAAAGACCTTGCCGCATGGGAAACATGGTCTGCCGCCGCCTTTGAAAAACTGCAAAAGGAAGCGGCCCTTCGCCGCTGTGGCAATTTTCCCCTGCCGCTTGTTAAAGCCATAGCCCACATTCGGCAGCATTACGCCGACTCTTCGCTGCATCTTGGCTCCGCCGCCTGCGCCGCCCTGGTTTCGCCCGCCCACCTGAGCCGCCTTTTTTCCGATCACCTAAAAACCAATTTTGTTGACTACCTTGCCGCTTTCCGCATTGAGCAAGGCGAAAAACTTATCCGTGAATCCGGCATGAGCGTAAAGGAAACCGCCTTTGCTGTGGGGTATCAGGACCCCAATTACTTTAGTAAAATTTTTCGCAAGCTGCGGGGGGTGAGTCCTTCGGAATTTGCGGAACGGATAGAACGGTAAGTTTTAGGCCGCCGAAGGACTAAACTTGACCTACAGAATATTTTTGCACAAGAACAAACCAATAATACAGAAAAGGCCGCTGATGGTTGTGTAGGGGGGGAGGGGGGATAAAAATACCTTGAATTAAGCGCCGGAGCATACCAATTAATAACGGCAGCCCGTACGGGCTGAACCTTAGCTGGAGTAAAAGCCGCCCGGCGGGATAATGATAACTTAAAAGCGCATAATTCGCTTATCTACCATTGTTTTGACAGTAAGATAGAGCCGGTAGGGTTACAGCGGGCTGTTTTTTGCGGGTCAAGTTTAGTCTGAAGGGACGGGGTATGTTGTTCTTATAAGGTATTGCAGTCTGGTTTAATACCCTTTATAACGCCCTAAGGGGCCGGTATCCCCCCCCCCCCCCCCCACACACACAAACACACACACACGCTGCTTGTTCATACTGTAAACAGCAGAGGATTTCGTTTCTTGCTTATAAGATTGATGAAGGCCCCGTCAATTGGTTTAGACAGCCGCCCTCTATTTTTCATTTTTCAT
>JAITHQ010000110.1 GCA_031279925.1 Treponema sp.
TGCTCCCCTGCCGGAACCACCAGAGCCGGAGTAGCCGCCCTTGAAACCGGCGCGTTCCGCGGCACGGTAATGCAGGCTGTAGAAGCCGCCTGGCGGCGAGCCGGGGAATTAGGCGGCGCGGATTGCGGACGCCATTAAAAAAGCAGAAGGGGGAAGTCTCCCACTGTCAACAAGTTAAGGAATAGCACTCTCCGGCGGCGCCTGCTGCGGCAACTCCAGTTGCCGCGCCGTTTTTCGCATACCGTGAAGTTTACTGAGGCTACGGCGTGGCGCATTTCTTATCCACACGGCTTCACCGTGCGGTTGTTTGCCGGGGGCGTTGCGGGGGTGGAACCCCCGCATGGGGGCGCACATACGGCGGCCTAAAGGCCGCCTACCATTTTTTGCATACAGTGACGGGTACTGGTGCTACACCGTGCTAACGTTATTCATCCACGCCCCTTGACGGGGCGCGGGTATTGGGTGGGGTAGCGGAAGCCCGCAGGGCTGGAGCGAGGGGGGCTTGCCCCCTCTTAGAGCCTGTTCAAAATCTGGAATTTTGGCGTTGCAAACGCCAAAATTCTACCTTGCAGGCTCCATCGAACCGAAGGTTCGCAGAGCCCGAAAATCGGGTTTTTTGCGGTCTATTGACCGTAAAAATCCACAATTTGAACAGGCTCTTAGTTTTTCTTAACTTGTTGACAGTGGGAGACTTCCCCCTTCTGCTTTTTTATTGGCGTCCGCAATCCGCGCCGCCTAATTCCCCGGCTCGCCGCCAGGCGGCTTCTACAGCCTGCATTACCGTGCCGCGGAACGCGCCGGTTTCAAGGGCGGCTACTCCGGCTATGGTGGTTCCGGCAGGGGAGCAAACCATGTCTTTTAACTCGGCGGGGTGTTTGCCGCTTTCCAGCGCCATTGCGGCGGAACCTAGAACGGTTTGTGACGCATAACGCAGGGCCTTGTCGCGGGGCAGGCCGGCGCGGACGCCGCCGTCTGCAAGGGCCTCGATAAAAAGATACACAAAGGCAGGGCCGGAACCGGAAAGGCCGGTAACCGCATCCAGATATTTTTCTTCGATGCGGTCTACCAGACCCGATCCTTTAAGGATGGTTTCCAGTTCCGCTGTTTTTTGGGGGCTTATTTCCGGCGATGCGGCAAGGGCTACCATTCCCCTGGAAACCAGGGCCGGGGTATTGGGCATTATCCGCGCCGTGGGAAGCGCCGCTCCAAGGGCGGCCTGAATTTTCGCTATTGTCCAGCCCGCCGCCATTGATACCAGCGTTGGCGGGTTTCCCGCCTCCAGGCGTTTGTGCGCAACGGGGGCAATTTCCGCCAGCACTTCCCCAAGCGCCTGCGGCTTTACTGCAAGGAAAATATAAGCGGCGTTTTCCGCCGCCTGGCAGTTGGATTTGTATACTGCCGCATTCAGAGCGCTGGCGGCTGTTTTTGCTTTTGCAATATCCGTGTCGGTAAAACCAATGCTTGCGCCGCCGGCGGCTCCTTTCATCAAGGCAAAGCCCATGTTTCCGCTGCCAATACAGGCAATAGTCACGCTCATGTTTTTATTGTACCGGGCAGCGGAAAAAGTTCAAGCCTATTTTAGAATTAGGGCATTCCGTTGGCGTAGGCGCTGTAATTCCAAAAGTCCATGCGCTTGGGCGTTCTGGGCCGGGCGTCATCGGACTTAAGAATCACAATCAGTTCCAGACGGCCCGCATCTTTGATTCCGTCATAGTGGCTCATTGGTTTGGCGGCGGTGTCTGCGTTGGGGTTCAGGTTTGCCGAGGTGTAGGCTATTTCAAAACCGGTGTAGGGAATAAAATTCGCCTGCGCTCCCAGACGCAGTTTGAATACTTCGGCGCTGTCAAAATAGGCCCGGACATAGGGGCTTATTAGGGAACTCTTTATGTTTAAGTCCCACGAAACACGGCCCCACATTGACCAGTCAATCGTGTTAGTTGTAACTTTATTGGCAATGTTGTACAGGCGCAGTTCATACATTGCGCCGAGTTTTTCGTGGAAACCGGCGTTGCCGTCCGGCTCTTCGGCCTTTAGCGCCATGTCCAAATCGGTTTGTTCCGAATAGGCAAGGTAGGCTTGCGCGTATGCGTATTTTAAAATCTGATTGTTTTCGTAACGAAAATCGTAATTGGTAATCGTGGTTATTTCGTTCCAGTCATCGGCCACCCAGCGCATACCGCTGAACTGGAATGTAAGGCCGCCGCCGGTTTTCCATGTAAATTCATTGTTAACGTCAAGTTTGCCGTCAAAGGCGAACACCGGCGCGACAACGTAGTTGTCAAAGAGCCAATGTCCGGTTTCGGCCTTAAGGCCAAAGCCGGTGTTTTCGTTGGTTTCAAAATTCGCGCCGCCGGCAAAGTTTCCGGTAACGTTAAACGTCATTGGGTTTTCATCACCGGTGATAAGGCCAAAGGGAGATACGCCGAAATCCAGGGCGGCGGCAAAACCGTCGTTGGGGGTATCGCCCTGCGAATTCTTTGTCAGGTTTGAATTGACGTTCCCCTCGGAAAGCATGGTAAGATAAGCGTTCCACATAGTGCGCTTTTCGTAGCCTGCGTACATAATGGCGCTTTTTCCGGTGCTGTTGGCGGTGTAGACGGTTTCATGGGGCAGCGGGCTTGAACGGTAGCCGTTATAATAATTTTTTCCCAAATCGTCATCGCCCAGGGCAAGCACTTTATTTCCGGCGGAAATTTTTGTCCAGGGCTTGGGGTCGTTGGCGGATGTGGATGTGCCGGTGTTGTTTTGGGTGTCTTCCAGCGAGCCGATTACCATTCCCGCCTGACTAAAGAAGCCGATACGCGCCCCTTTGCCGGAAATTTCGGCAAGCCATGCGGGGTTATTTATTTCGCGGGTGGTGTAGCTGTTTATTCTGCCGGTAAAATTCATCATTTTGAATTTGCCGCTCCAGATATCCGGGTCGCTGCTTACCTCGAAGATTTTGGGGGTGCTGTAATGGCTGTCTACAAAGGCGATGTTAAACGATGCGTAGGTGTAATTGTCGCCGCCGTAATCGCGGAAGCCCCCGGCCTGTGTTTCCATGTTGTACCCGGCTGAAAAAACGGTTTGCAGGCCGATCCAGAAATAGGGCGTTAGGCCCCCGCCGCCCTGGGTCATGGGTGTGGGAGTAATGATATTTTTTTCGTCCTGTACCTGCGCCCAGACGCCTGAGGGGATAAGTATTAGCGTTAGTATTACCATGAACAGGGGATAAACCGGGGGGCGCTGCGGGGGGCGTCCACCCGCAGAGGGGGCAGCGGAAGACCCGCAAAGCGGGGCTGCAGCGGGGGGTCGTGTCCGCAAGGCGGACACGCGGCTTTCCCCTTTTGTTAATTCTTTTTTTACTGGTGATACAAGGGCTGTGCCGGTAGTACGTTTCATAATGCCTCCAATACTTTTGTTGTTTCAGGATACGGGGGAAAAGAGGCTTAAAAAATCGGGGAAATTCCGTAAGGGGCTATCCTGCAATATGCCCATGAACAGGCTCTTAGTACTGGCTGGGGTTTGCCACCGCGTAAAAGGCCGGTTTGGTTTTGTAGTCTTTGTCAAACAGGACGGGGTGGGATGATGAACGCCAGCTTGTCCGGTCGTCAAGGCCCCAAAAGGTAACGCGGCTTATAACCGCCTGGCGCTGTAAAAAAATGTTAAACATGGCGGCGTACTGCCGCGCCTGATGCTGCGCCGTATCTTCGTTCCAAACAAGGCTTGTGTTGCCTCCCCGCGCATCAAACGCCTGAATGTCGAGTTCCGAAATGGCGATTTCCACACCGGCTGTACTGAACAGGTTTATCGAATCATCTACGGTATTGGGGCTGGTTCCAAGGTGGTGATGTGACTGCATACCGATACCGTCGATAAGGGGCCTGCCTTCTACATTGGAATAGCGGGTATTAATGTCGCATACCATGTTGTACACTGCCTGAGCCTTCGCCGCATTGTTAAGCGAATAGTCGTTATAATACAGTTTAACCTGCGGGTCTGCGGCGCGGGCCGCCTTGAACGCCTCTTGGATATAGTCCGGCCCTATGGCGGTATACCAGGGGCTGTCCTTTCGCAGGCAGTTTTTCCAGTCGCCGCTGCTTTCGGCCACAGAAAGGCCGTCTCGCATTGCCTCGTTCACTACGTCCCACGAGATAAGTTTGTCTTTATAGTGAGTTACAACAGTGGTTACATGGGTTCTTAAATTTGAGAGGGCCTGCTCTCTGGTCATGCCTGAACCGCTGTTCATCCACGAGGGGGTTTGCTGATGCCAAACCAGGGTATGGCCGTGCATTTTAAGCCCTGCATCCAGCACGGCCTGTACCATTGTATCGGCAGCGCTAAAACGGTAAGAGCCGCCGGCGGATAATGGCGCAAGGGCGTCTGGCTTCATGTGGTTTTCCGCAGTGGCGGTGTTAAAATGCCGTTTTAGCAGGTTGAACCTTGGACCGCCCACATCGCTGGGGGAGACAATGTTTCCCAGCAGAAAACTGCTGCTGTAAATGGGGTACAATGGCTGCGCCTGGTCCCACGCTTCGGGTTCGTTTTTTTCAGCGGGAATTGCCGTGTTGCAGGAAAGCGCCAGCGCTGCGCAGCAGACAAGCGGAAAAATTGTTTTAAGCGGTTTTGTTAATATGTTCATAATGGTAACTCCTTAATTTATGGCGGCATTTGGCTGCCGGTCTTGATCCTGAATATACTGTCCTTACCTGCCGTCCCTGCAAAAAATCATTATCGTATACGGCGGTATATAATCCGCTGCACCGGTTTTATCCGCCGTGCCGAATACCGGCGTTCCAAGGAGCGGCTGTAAAGGCTCCAGCGGAACAGGGCTGCCTTCGGCATACACCAGGCCAAGCGCCGCCCCTTTTCCGCCCACAGGGGAAAGTGTCCAGCAATGAGCGCCTTCCAGCCGGGAATAGGCAATGGCGCTTTCGGCAATAAGTTCAATATACTCCATGCGGAAACGGATAAGGCTCTGAAAAAAAGCGCGCAGATCGCCGTCCTGCCGCTGCGCGTCCCAGACCATTGGCCTGCGGCATTGGGGGTCATGGCCGCCCGTCATGCCGATTTCCGTGCCGTAGTAGATGCAGGGGGAGCCGGGCAGCAGGAACAGCATGGTAAAAGCGCAGCGCAGCGCCTGTTTGTCGCCTTTGGCAGCGGTAAGAGCGCGTTCAGTATCATGGGAGTCCAGCAGATTAAAGGCGATTCGGTTATGCGGATCACTGTAGCGGGAAAGGAAACGGAACAGGCGGACGGTAAACGCGTCTGCGTTAATGGTTTTCCGCAGAAAAAAGGCGGAAATTGCCGCGCCCAGGGGATAGTTCATGGCCCCGTCAAAATAAAGCGGGCTAACCCAGGGCGAGGCGTCGTTCCAGACTTCGCCTATCATATAAAAATCTTTTTTCTCCCGGTGAACCGCCGCCGAGAACTCCCGCCAAAAATCAAAGGACACTTCGTTGGCCACATCCAGCCGCCATGCGTCAATATCACATTCCCGAATCCAGTAAACAGCCGCATCAGTCAAATAACGCCTAACATGGGGATTCTGTGTATTCCATTTTGGCATTGCAGGGCTAAACGCAAAACAGTCATAGTTAATCTGCCTGTTGTTGCCGTAATGTTCCCGCACCGGAAAACTTTTAATATGAAAATAATCTTTGTATGCGGAATTTTCCTGGTTTTTTAACACATCCTGCCAAAAGGGGTGCCTGCTCCCCGCATGGTTAAACACGGCGTCCAGCATAACCCGTATGCCCAGGGCGTGGGCCTCCCGCACCAGCGCTTTAAGCGTCTGTGTATCGCCAAAATGTTCATCAATACGGAAATAATCTTCTGTATCGTATTTATGATTCGAAGGCGACTTAAAAACCGGCGTTAGGTACACGCCGCTTATCCCCAGGTCTTTAAGGCAGCCAAGCTTTTGGCGAACACCCTCAAGATCGCCGCCAAAGAAATTATGGTATGCGGGTTCATCGCAGTCCCAGCGGGCAAGGCCGGGCGGGGAAATCGCCTCGTTCCCCCGGCAAAAACGCTCCGGGAAAATCTGATACCAGACCGTATGCCCCGCCCATTGCGGCAGCAAAGGCGCATCCGCCTTGTGGATAAACGGGTAAAAAAAATGGTTGTACGATTCATGCAGTTCGCTTTCGATAAACGGTACAAGGCCGTTTTCCGAAAAGTACCACAGCCCGCCTGATTCCCCATTGCAAAAGGCCGGGCTTTCTGCGCAAAAGGCGTACTTCATCCGCCTCCACAGCGGCGGCTCAAGCGCTGCGCGCCAAACCAGCGAGGAAGAATCGCCATACTGAACGCTCATTGCTTCGCTGCGGTAATGCCAGCGCCGGACGCCGCCTGAATCCCCATAGTCAAACGGATCGCCGTAAAAAAGGCGCGCCGACCTTACATCCGGCGAAGAAACAAGCCGGATAATAACCTGCCGTGCGTTTTGGTCGTAACAGAGCCAGGGCAGCGCCGCACTGTGCAAAAGCAGCGGCTGCTGGTAATGGTGGTAATGGAGTGTATTTTTCATCATTGTTTCCACATAGGGAATGTAATACTAAAAGGGGAATATATCTATAGGCGGGGACAGGCCGTCCTTTTTCCGGTATATTTTGAATTACGAATCGCCGCATTACCCTATGGCGCTTTCTACAAAAACCTGCTACTGTTAGGCCATGAATACAGTTACTAAATTCTCTTTAAGCGCCGGTTTTGGCATATTTTTATTTTTGTCCGCTATGGAAACGGTTTTCGCCGCGCCGGGAGACGCCGCCCTGGGTAACGGGCTTTTTGCCAGAATTACTACTGTCCGGGGCGATATTGTGGTACGGCTGGAATTCCAGAAAACGCCGCTCACGGTCTGCAATTTTGTGGCCCTGGCCGAAGGCAAGATGAATGCGGCTATAGGCAAGCCTTTTTACAATGGGCTTACTTTTCACCGGGTTATTTCCAAAGCCAATGGGGATGATCAGGATTTTATGATTCAGGGCGGCGATCCGCTGGGGAACGGGTCCGGCGGTCCGGGCTACCGTTTCCCCGACGAGATCGATCCCAGCCTGAAACATGACGGGCCCGGCGTGCTTTCCATGGCCAATGCAGGGCCGGGGACCAATGGCAGTCAGTTTTTTATCACGGTTGCCCCCACCGCATGGCTGGACGGGCGGCACACGGTGTTTGGCCGGGTCGTTGAAGGCCAGAATGTGGTAAACCAGATCAGAAAGGGCGACAGGATCGAGAGGGTGGCTATCATCCGTAACGGCCCTTTGGCAACTCAGTTTAAGGCGGATCAGGCGGCCTTTGATTCCCTGCTTGGGGAGATTAATGCCGCCGCCAGCGCAAAAGCCAGGGACCGCCGCAATGCAGACCTTGCCCAGATAAACGCAAAGTACCCCAATGCCGTACAAAGCCCCTCTGGAGTCAGGTACATTATCGAAAAACAGGGGACCGGCATAAAACCTACAGCGGGTAAAACCGTTAGGGTAAAGTACAAAGGCTCTTTGCTTTCCGGCAAGGTGTTTGACAGTTCCGACATTCAGGGCAAGCCTTTTGAGTTTCCTGTTGGCGCAGGCAAAGTAATTAAGGGCTGGGACGAAATGGTTCTGGATATGAAGATCGGCGAAAAACGGCTGTCGATTATCCCGCCGGAACTTGCCTATGGCGACCGCGATGTAGACAACATAATTCCGGCAAACAGTTTTCTGGTGTTTGAAATGGAGCTAATCGGCATCCGTTAGAGCCTGTTCAAATTGTGGATTTTGCGGTAACAGGCTGATTAAATCAGGTCTTTTAAACACAGTCCACGGATTAACGCGGATTTTCGGTACCAAAACCCTTCTAATCCGTGAAAATCCGTGGATTTTTCCTCTCTCAATTTTCATTTCTCCATTTAATCAGCGCTTCCCTAGGGTGTGTCCATATCGATAAAATAGTTTTTTCCGGTAAGCGAAAAAATTTCCCGCAGGCCGTCTGTAATTTTAACGGCGCGATCCTCAAAGACAAAAACGGCCTCGACGCCTGCGGTTGAATCGATCAGGGCGCGGCCTTCCGCATAGCCCAGGGCAAATACCGCTGTTGAAAGGGCGTCGGCATCTATGGAACGATCCGCCATGATAGTTACCGAAAGCAGGCCGTTGTTCACCGGCCAGCCGTCTTTTGTTGAAAGGATGTGGTGGTAGCGCCTGCCGCCGGATTCAAAATACCGCTCGTAAACGCCGCTGGTAACAATGCTTTTGTCCGCAGCTAAAAGTACGCCGATATATTCGCCGCGCTTGCCCTGCGGGTCCTGTACGCCTATTCTCCAGGGCGCAGCTTTTTTTCCGCTGCCGCGTCCGCCAAGGGCAAAAATATTCCCCCCCAGATCAACTATACCCCGGCGCGCCTTGCCTTTCTTTGCAAGCCGGGCCGCTTCGTCCGCGGCGTAGCCCTTGGCAATGGCCCCCAGGTCAAGCGCCATGCCCTTCCGTCTTAGAAACGCTGTTTTTTCTTCTTTATTAATAACAAGGTCTTGCCAATTTACCAGCGCCAGGGCAGCCTGAATTTCCGCTTCGCCGGGGATACGTTCGGTTTCGGTTCCAATGCCCCACAGGTTAACCAGGGGCCCCACTGTAGGATCATAAGCGCCGCCGCTCAACCGGGCGTACTGTACTGCCTGTTCCAAAACTTCCAGCAAATCTGAACCGGCCTTTACCGGCGCAATTCCCGCATTGCGGTTTATCATTGCCAGGCTGGAATCCACCGCCGAATCGATTTTGTCCGCTTTACTGCCCGGCCCTGTAGACGGTGTTTTGACAACCGATTCCCGGAAATCAGCGGGCTTAGCGCTCATGGTCCGGTCAATTTCCCGCAGCCGCGAAAAAATACGGGCATATAGCTTATTATTTCCGTCTTCGTACAGATTAACGCTGCAAAACGTTCCCAGAACATATTCTATCTGTACCGGAGAAGCGGCAGCGCCCAACAAGGCCGCAGACAGCAATAGTATCGATAGAGCAAAAAGCGGCGGCAAGGCCCGCTGAAAAAAACGGCCCGTACAATTCATTGATAATGTACCATAAAGAAATTCAAAAGCCTGTAAGCGGCAGGATCAATAACCGTCTGACATTGCCCGGTTCACATCACGCTGACACAGCTCCTGATACACATAGCTGCGGTTGCGAAGTTTGTCTTTTACTTCCTGCGAGAAGGGCATATAGCGCCAGAAAGCGCCGCGCAGTTCCTTGTCCAGCTTTTGAACTCCCTCGGCTTCTTTGGTCATCCAAAGGATGTAATCCTGAACAAAAAACTCCTTTACGTCGCCTTTCAGTTTCTGGGCGGCAAACCACTGGTAATAATTTCCGGTAAGGCCCTCTTCCATCCAGTAATACGACGCCTTTTCTTTTGCTACCTGCCAACGGAGATCCGCCACTGCGGAAAGAACCGCGACATATAAATTTTTGGGGTACATGGGGATAATAACGCGCCCGCGGCTGGTTGCCCGGTTGTGTTTATCAAAAGGCTCCCAGCAAATGCCTGTATCGCCATAAGTAGGAATAAGTATTACATAGGGAACAATACGGTTAAGCCGGTTTTTATAGGCCCGGCAGAATACTTCGGGATCGATACTTTCGATGCGGGCAAGCAGGCTGACAACATTTTCCCTAAAGCCAACATCGTTTGGCCCGCAATGAAAATATTCGCTGGTAAGAACCGGAAAATGATTCCCCTGCCTGCCAATGGTCATCTTTGCCGCCTGGCGGATAGTGTCGTATTCGCTGTCTATTGCCTGCAAGTCTACGGTAACTCCCTCCCCCTCTTCTTCAACCTTGTCCTGCAAAGTCCGCACATCTTCTTCCGCCTGGTGATAGTCTTTAAGGTATGTGTTCAATTCATGATCGGCCCGCATAAGGCTTTTCAAAATTTCCTGTATTTCAGCAAATGTCCGTTTTTGGGTATCGCTGTAACATGAGTAAACATCCTCAAAATCGTCAAGGGGGGAATGCTCAAGAATTACGGTAATTTGTTCCTTTAGGCGCTCTTCCATATCCTGCCGTTCCTGGGCCTTGGCTTTAAGCAGCCCCTTGGTACCATCGAGCTTGCCGATAGCCTTTTCCAGCAGCGCCTGTATTTTTACCTGGTTATTGTTTCTGGCAACCCGTACTTCATCGGTAGTGGAAGCCCGTACTGCCCCGGTTCCAACCGCCTTAAGCCATTCATCAATATAGTAGACAGGCTGATTCAGCTCGTTATCCGTTACCAGTTTGGCAAAAAAATTCCTTGTTTCGGCGTCTACAAATGTTGGATGCAGCAGATTAAAACGGAGCAAAAATTTTTTTGACTCTATAAGTTTTCCCGGCGCTTTTTTTGCCACGCTGTGAATAAATTCCCAAAAGGCGTTGATTAGCTGCGGACGGAACACGCTGCGATCTTTGGGGTCTTTGGCATTGAGGTATTTTTGCAAAAGGCCGTGTACCCGCTGGGCAATATCCCCCTCGCCGGAAAGCGCGGTTTTATAGTAACCGGCGTCAGAAAAGAATTTATGGGGAATTGGCTCGAACCGCTTGGTAATTTCGGGAAAACCTTTGTCTGCAAGGTTTACCCCCTGGGCCTCCGCGCCTTCCTGTTCGTCATTCGATTCACCGGTTATATCGAATTCATTGTCAATATCCACGGGCGGCGGCTCGGCTGTATCGGCCCCCAGCAGCGCGGCAAGTTCGGGATCCATCTCTCCCTGAAAATCATTTTCAGCCATCTGCGACTTATCACCCCTCTTTTATAGTAAATAGTTTATGAAAAGCTGTCAAGGAAACAGCGGCAGGGACCCAGGGCTGCCGCATTGGTTTTATGATAGCCTGAAAACCCCCTTTGCACAATGGCAAGTACGTTATACGATTACCGTATCGTCCAGACAAAATGGTCAAAAACGTATGTTCCGGCCTTTTTTCCAACTTTTTTATGGTTGTAAAAGTCAGCAAAGTTGTTGGGGAATGCTGTTTTGTGCAGCGCAA
>JAITHQ010000254.1 GCA_031279925.1 Treponema sp.
GATGCCCCGTTTGGGAAAATCGGCGGGCAGCATCCGCCATTGGCAGCCGCTTTTTATCAGGTACAGTATCGCGCAAAAAATATCATATAAGTCTTTTTCTCTCGGCTTCGTTGTTTTCTTCGCCTTTTCTAAGTCTCCCCGAATAATCTCAAATGCTTCACGGCTTATATCACTCGGATAGTTGTGCATTTTCTCCCTCCCACAGAGATTATTATCTGCTTCTTAAAAGATTTTGAACAGGCTCTAAGAGAATGTCTACTAATAAATGCTTTTCCCACATTCTATCAGGGGTCCGGGATAATTGAGAGACTAGTTCGTATACCCATTAATTGTTCCCCGCTATCCCTTCCCTAGCGTCCCTTTTCATTCTTTCTTGAGCCTTTTTTTAACGCAATTACCCTGATCGGATACACTTAAGTTATTGACACTGGTTTAATACTCCGCCCTGAAGGGCGAGATATGTTGTTTTGATAAGGTATATGACTCAAGGTCCATACCCTTTATAAAAGCCCTGAAGGGCGGGGTATGGACCCTTCGCATAACAATCAATTTTTTCACGGTATTAGTGCCATTCCCCGTCATAGCCCCAGTTTTCAAACTCGCGTATGGTGAGGTATTGCCGTTCTACCGGAATATTGAACTCATGGGCGATATAGGCGCAGATTTCATGGGTAAAACGTTTTTTGGCTTCATCTGATGTTTTGGTATAGACCCGCAGATCGATGTAGACGCAGGGAATCTCCTTACCGCCTATGTACATTGCGCCGCTGTCCTCTATTCGCACGATCAGGTCAGGCTCGGTTTTGCCGGGGATGATGGTGATAAGGCGGCCCAACTCTGTTTTGAGGTTTGCTTTCTGGGCAGCTTCAAGTTTTTGGCCAATATTAACTGAAATGTAGGGCATCAGATACTCCTTTAGAGAATTCTACCTTACATTTTTGAAATATTCCAGCCTTACGCTCAGATTTTTATTTGAGACATCACGGCGTGCGCGGTTTTTTGCCTGGGGCTGCTATATTTACTTTTCAAAGCTCAATATCAATTTTAATGCAAAGAAACGTAGAGTTACGCCGCAGAGGATCACTAGTAATATTTGGCTAACCTTTGCGATCTTTGCATAAATCTTTACGCTCTTTGAGTTAAAATTCTGCAGGTGATGTACAAAAGCAAGCCTTTCTAAAGGCCCGCCTGATTCGGTACCCTAACCGGCAGTTGTTCCCTTCTTTCCCTACCTTGCACTCCTTCCCTGCGTCAAGACCTTTTCACGCTGATTTCCCGAACCGCGCTTGTGTCTCTGACACCGGTTCCCCGAACCAACCTGATTTGTATCAAAGGGACTATCCGCAGGAGGGGCCTTTGAAAGTCCGTTGTTGATCCGCGATAAACTGCCGTCTGCATTGTTTACCCAAGTGGTTTTGAATCTCCTTGCGTTTTCTCCGGTTGCGGACTATGCTATGGCATTGAAGACATGTGGGATCTATGGTGATTCGCATTATTAATTAGTAACTCTTTGTGTTCTCTCTGCCCTCTTTTTTCCCATCATATCTATGATACTTTGTAGATCAGTTCCCGCAAGTTGTCTAAAACTTTTTCCGCATGAATTTTATGTCGGAGTACATCAATCGTATAACTCAAAGACGGGAACGTATAACAAACGCCCGTACCGCTGTGATAACCCTTTGCCATTGCTTTCCCGTTACGATTCTCTTTGTTTCCAAACTTATACTGCTTGTACGCTTTGCCTTTACTGATACATCGTATGAAGGGGTTTATACACGCTCCTTCCCTTTTCCCCGTCTGCGGTGGCATATAAGGGGCTGGACCCGGTTTCAAAGTAGTTTTTTCCTCCGCGCTGGGCGCCCTTTCAAAGACCGATCCGTATCCCAAAAATGGCTCATCACCGAAGAAATGTTTAAATGGTATTTGAAAACCATAGAGGGAACACCCTGTTCATGCAAGCAAAGTCCGCGCCAGCTTTATCGAGACAAGCACGCCGGAGGTGTGTTTGCCGATACCTGGATACCCCCCCCCCCCCCCATCACCTGAGCGTATCATAAAAACCACCGCAAAAATAGTACGATATTACAGGGACGCTGCAGTGGACTGTTTTCGCTGTAGTTTTCGTGGCATAGCCTCAAATGACATCCGCTTTTTTTGAAGTACGTTACGGAAAGCCCTTTACCGAGACCGGCGCAAAATTTCTTGCCGGACAGGTGCAACCAATTATCAAGATCGCCCTACCGTTCCAGTTTTCTATATACATAACGATGGGGGCTGTCCGCCGCCGAGCCAAGTTTTTCCCGCCGCCATTGGGCATATTCAGACCAGTTGCCGTCATACCACACCACTTCGCCGTCCTCAAACGCCAGAATGTGGGTAACGATCCGGTCAAGGAACCAGCGGTCGTGGCTTATTACCAGGCTTACCCCGGCGAAACTGTCCAGGGCCTCTTCCAGCGCCCGCAGGGTGTTAACGTCAAGATCGTTGGTGGGCTCGTCCAATAGCAGCACATTGGCCCCTTCCTTGAGCATTATCGCCAGGTTCAGCCGGTTCCGCTCACCGCCGGAAAGTACGCCCACCTTCTTTTGTTGATCCCCGCCTGAAAAATTGTACCAGGCGCAATAGGCCCGCGAGTTTACTTCCCGCGCCCCCTGACCGGAACCAAGTTTTATAAGGTCAAGGCCGCCAGAAAGCTGCTCCCAAACCGTTTTGTCATTATCAAGACTGGAGCGCATCTGATCGGCGCAGCCCAGCTTAACACTGTCGCCCAGGCGCAGTTCGCCTGCATCGGGCTTTTCCTCGCCGGTTATCAATTTAAAAAGCGTGGTTTTGCCCGCGCCATTCGGCCCGATGATGCCGACACATGCGCCGGGAGGTACGGTAAAGTTGAGGTTTTCGAAAAGAAGTTTTTCGCCAAACGATTTGGAGAGTTCCTGCGCCTCGATAACCAGCTTGCCTAGATGCGGCCCTGCGGGAATGGAGATCTTGCTGTTCTGCGCCGCCCCGTGGGAACGTTCACGCTCGTCATCCTGATACAGTTTTTCGTACTGGGTAATACGGGCCTTGCTCTTGGCGTGGCGGCCTTTGGGACTCATGCGTATCCACTCAAGTTCACGCTGTAAAGTTTTGCGGCGATCGCTTTCACCTTTTTCTTCCTGGGCCATGCGCCGCTCTTTTTGTTCCAGCCAGCCGGAATAGTTTCCCTTCCAGGGAATACCCTCGCCGCGATCAAGCTCCAGAATCCAGCCGGCTACATTGTCCAGAAAATAGCGGTCGTGGGTAACGGCGATAACAGTGCCCGCATATTCCCGCAAATACCGCTCAAGCCAGGCTACAGTTTCCGCATCCAGGTGATTGGTTGGCTCGTCCAGGAGAAGTATGTCCGGCTTTTTCAGCAGCAGGCGGCACAGGGCTACCCGCCGCCGCTCACCGCCCGATAGGTGATCCACCGCCTCAGCGCCAGGCGGGCAGCGCAGGGCTTCCATTGCCAGCTCCAGACGGCTGTCCAGATTCCAGCCGTCCGCAGCCTCAATTTTTTCCTGCAATTCCGCCTGCTTCGCGCCAAGTTTATCATAATCCGCGTCAGGTTCGCCAAAGGCTTCGCTTACCCGGTCAAATTCGGCAAGCAGTTCCACCAGTTCTTGTGCCCCTTCGGACACAATTTCCTTGACAGTTTTTCCTGGCTCAAGGCGCGGCTCCTGCTCAAGATAACCAATGGTGTAGCCGGGACTTACCAAAGTTTCCCCGGAAAATTCCGTGTCCGTCCCCGCAAGGATTTTAAGAAGGCTCGACTTCCCCGAACCGTTAAGGCCAATCACGCCAATCTTGGCCCCATAAAAATAGGAAAGGCTAATATCTTTGAGTACCTGTTTGGCGCCGTGTTTTTTGGAAACACGGTACATGGAATAAATTATTTTCTTTTCGTCAACCGTAGACATGAGCCGAGTATAGCATAAGGCCGCGTCTCTTTCCACAGCCCAGCGGCAAATTTCTTGTTTTTGGGTTGCTTTTTTTGAGGCGCACACGCTTGCCGTATGCAGTCAGATACTCCGGCAAGGCCGGGGGCTTGAATTCTTGCGCCGCTCAAAGCGTCTCCCGCTGTTTGCTCGTTTGTTCCTGTTTTAACAGGTTTTCTTTCTTTGGCTTCTGGTTCCCTACACTATTATGTATTGCTTCGGCTTCCAAACTTATTCTATTGATGATCCCCGCTCTCTCCTTCACTTTTTTTTCGCTTTGATTTAATTTCTATCGCCTAACGGCGTCACGAAAAATCACGCTGAACCTTATCCGCCGCTCACCGCCCGCAGCCCCTGCGGTATACCGGCGCTACTCGTCATTGGTTTTAAGCACCGCAAGGAACGCGCTTTGGGGCAGTTCTACGTCGCCCACCATCTTCATCCGCTTTTTGCCTTCCTTTTGCTTTTCCAGGAGTTTCCGCTTGCGGGTAATATCGCCGCCGTAGCACTTGGCAAGCACGTCTTTGCGCAGGGCGTTTACCGTTTCCCGTGCGATGATCTGGCTGCCGATGGCCCCCTGAATGGGAATCTTGAACTGCTGCCGGGGAATTTCATCGCGCAGGCGCTCGCAGACATTGCGGGCTCTGGCCTGGGCGCTGCCTTTGAAAACAAGCTGGGAAAGGGCGTCCACCGCCTTGCCGTTAAGGAGTATGTCCAGCTTGGCAAGCTCTGTCGGTTTATAACCGGTAATGTCATAATCGAATGACGCATAACCACGGCTGATGCTTTTCAGGCGGTCGTAAAAATCGAATAACACCTCGGCAAGAGGCATGTCGTAGATCATTTCCACCCGTTTTTCGTCAAGGTAGGTCATGTTGGTCTGCACCCCCCGTTTTTCAAGGCAGAGGGTCATAATGTTGCCCAGATAACCGGTGGGGGTAATCACCGAGGCGCGGATATACGGCTCATCGGCGCCTTCGATACGGCCTTCATCGGGGTACTCCATCGGATTATCTACCATTACTTCTTCGCCGCCCCGCAGCCTGACCTTGTACTTTACCGAAGGCGCGGTAAAAATTACCGATTGATCAAATTCCCGTTCAAGCCGCTCCTGTATTACTTCAAGGTGCAGGAGTCCCAAAAAACCGCAGCGAAAGCCAAAACCCAGCGCCGCCGAAGAATCTTTTTCGTAAACCAGGGAAGCATCGTTCAGTTTGAGCTTTTCCATGCTGGAGCGTAGTTCTTCATAATCGTTAGAATCCACCGGATAAATCGAAGAAAACACCACCGGTTTCACCTCGCGAAAGCCGGGCAGGGGAACGGCGCAGGGGTTTTCCGCGCCGGTTACGGTGTCGCCCACCCGCACATCGCTTACGGTCTTGACGCCTGCGATAATGTAGCCTACGTCCCCTGCGGAAAGTTCCCCGGTTTCGACTAACGCAAGGCGGAATACTCCGGTGGTTTCAACCTCGTATACCGAACCAGAGGACATAAAAGAAATCTTCATGCCCTTTTTGATTCTGCCGTCAAAAAGCCGCAAATGCACCACTACCCCCCGGTAGGGATCATAGTGGCAGTCAAATATCAGGGCCCGCAGTGATGCGGCGCTGTCGCCTTTTGGCGGGGGAATACGTTTAACAATAGCCTCGAAAAGCTCATCAACTCCCGTACCCTGGCGGGCGGAAACCAAAAGGGCGTTTTCCGCATCAAGGCCCAGGTCCTTTTCGATTTGTTTTTTCGTATTTGGCACATCCGCCGCCTGCATATCGATCTTGTTGATCACCGGCACAATCTCTAGGTTATGCTCCAGCGCAAGGTACATGTTGGAAAGAGTCTGGGCCTGCACCCCCTGAGTTGCGTCCACCAAAAGCAGCGCCCCTTCGCAGGAATTAATTGCCCGGCTTACCTCGTAGGTAAAATCAACGTGCCCCGGGGTATCGACCAAATTGAGTTCGTATTCCTTGCCGTCTCTGGCAGTATAAGGTAGCGTTACCGCCTGGCTTTTTATGGTGATACCGCGCTCCCGTTCAATATCCATATTATCAAGGATCTGATCCTGAAAATTGCGGTCGTCTACCAGTTTGGCCTTTTGAATAAGCCGGTCCGCCAGGGTTGACTTGCCGTGATCGATATGGGCGATAATGCAAAAATTGCGAATAAATGGTGTTTCTGCCATTGTTGATACTATACCGGGAATGGAGGGAAGCCTCAAGTCTATGCGCGGCCCGGAGCCGCTATATTTTTTGAGAAATTTTTACCGGGATATTGACATTTTTTGCAATGCGTGATATGGATTGTATTATGAACGTAGCAATCGAAAAAAAGAACATTTTTTGTTTGCTTTCCGTGCAATATAATAGTATACTCTCTCTCTCTGTTCGAGCGGCTATGTTCTTATTAACTACCTAATGCGATTTACTGCTCTATTTTATTACAGGATAAGGAATTAGTCAAGCGTTATCCGCTAATAAGTATTAACCGTTACTAACCAGATTGAAGGAATAATGCTTACAAATTTGCCTACACCACACCAAAATATTCACTAAACCATTTTGAAAAGGGCTTTTTTGCCCTCCCCCGTCCCCCGGAAAAACACCCCCGAATGTAGCATATAGCGGGCCGTAGAGCCGCCTTCCCCCTAAAGCCGTATCATTTCACATTAGGCGCCTTGCAAGCCGTTTTAAGGCCCTTTTGAGTGTTTTCAAAAAAAAATGTTACACATAACGGGAAAACGACAATAAAGGCCGCCTCCGGCAGCCTGGGCTCTGCCCAAAAAACAGAGAAGAAATCAAAAGACAAAATTGCTCCGCTCCGCCACGCTCCACTCCGCAATTTTCCCAAATCATCAACTCCGCCCTTTTTTGCGCCGAATTCACCCGTATCATAAAACGCCACCGCAAAGGCGGGAC
>JAITHQ010000073.1 GCA_031279925.1 Treponema sp.
ATTATTCATCTACGCCCCTTGACGGGGCGCGGGTTCTTGGGTGGCGCACGTACGGCGGCCTAAAGGCCGCCTACCAATTTTGGCATACAGTGGCGTCTACTGGTGCTACACCGTCCTAACATTATTCATCTACGCCCCTTTACGGGGCACGGGTTCTTGGTGGGTTTAGCCTGCCGCCGCCCCACTCCGCACGCCCCCACTCCGCAGGGTTTACAGCAAGCCATTTTTTGTGGGTCAAGTTTAGCCTAAAGGGCGGAATATTGAACCCTTCGGCACGATAGACCAGGCCACTGGCGCTCTTACCAACAATGGGACCGCCGCCGCTTGGTAAAACACAACATATCAGCCGCTCCTCAAGCGGAGCGGCTGGATTGGCGCTTGCCGCCGCAAACGCCTTTTTTGCCCCTTTTAAGTAAAACAGACCGTTTTCGGCCAGGCCCAGCCAGTGCGGATAATCCACCAGCCATTTGAGGGCTGGCCCGGAGCTGTCCGGGCCGTGTTTTTGCCACCATGGAAACACTGAATAATTCAATTGCAAAAATATCTAGATAATGAAGATTTTAAGGCAAAGGACGCAGGGTGTTCAAAAAGACGAGGCAAAGAAAAAAATGTAATCGATTACATTTTTTTGTTGACAAACCGGAAATTTTACCTCATTATTAAAAATTAAAGAAACACAGAATATAGTCCCGCGCAAGAGGACGGGGTATGTTGGTGTTAAGGAGAGTTACTATGCTGATAGGTATTGATCCGGTGATAAGTCCGGAACTGCTCGACGCCTTGTTCCGTATGGGGCACGGGGATGAAATTGTACTTGCGGACGCCTTTTTCCCCGGCGATTCCATGAATTCACGGGTAATACGGGCCGATGGCATCAGAATTCCTATGCTTTTGGATGGAATTCTTGCCCTGATGAATCTGGATTCGTATGTCCCTCACCCTGTTATTATGATGTCGCCCGCGCCGGGGGATACCCTGGATAAAACGGTAGAGCAATCCTACCGGGCGGTCATTGACCGGCGATGGCCGGGAACACCGGCGGTGGAATGGATTGGACGTTTTGATTTTTACGATCGAACAAAAAAGGCGTTTGCCGTGCTGATGACCGGAGAAACCGTTAAATACGGGAATATTATATTAAAAAAAGGGGTGATTCCCCTTAAAGGCTAGATGTAATCGTTTACATGCTTAGGGGCCGGGTTATGAGAAAAACGATCAGGGATGTAGCTGTCGCGGCGGGCGTCTCAACCGCCACGGTTTCCCGGGTGCTTGCTCTGGAGAATTCCGGTCCGGTGGCGGAGAAAACGCGGCTGCGGGTTATCAGCGTTGCTGAAAGGCTCGGCTACCATACAAACCATGCCGCCCGCAGCCTGAAAACCCAGTCCACTATGACGGTAGCGGTACTGTTTCCGGAACTGGCAAACGACTTTTTTATGGATGTGGCCGAAGGGATTGAACGTGAGCTGAACACCCAGGGTTATACCATGCTGATGGCGTCTTCCCTTAATGCTATCGAGGAGGAAAAAAAACGGATTTCTATGCTGACCGCCCGGATGGTTGACGGAATGGTGGTTATTCCCGCCAGTTCCCGCGGGGAGCATCTTCAGGCTTTGGCGGACAAGGGGATGCCCATGATCCTGGTGGACCGGCTGGCGGAAGGGACGGATATCGAAGCGGTAACTTCCGATAACGAGGGGGGAACATTCCTCCTGACCAAGGCACTCCTTGCCGATGGCTTCAAGCGTATAGCCTTTGTCGGCGGGGACATTACCCTATCCGCCGCAAGGGAACGGCTTTCCGGTTATGCAAGGGCCCTGGCGGAAGCGGGGATTCAGGTAAAAACTTCCTGGATTTGCCTGGGGGGAATGGAGGTAGCAGACGGTTACCGGCAAATGGACGTATTGCTCAAAAACCATACCCCTCCTGAAGCTATGGTTGCGGTCAACCTGATGGTTCATTTAGGCATGGAGCGGCGGCTGCTTGATATGAACGGTTCAAGGCCGCCTGTGGTTATCGCGGGCTTTGATGAATCCCGTTACACGCCCTTTCTGCCGGCCTGCCGGTACATTGCGTCCCAGGACGCGGTTGGCATGGGGCGGCGGGCGGGACAGCGTATCATTGAAAAAATCCGTGAAAAAAAAACAGGCCGCCGTGAAGGAGAAAATTCCGGAGAACGGATCATACGTCTTCCGGTGACTATAAACCGTTCGTAGAACGGCGCCGCCGGTGCAAAGGCGGCTGCATCAATATTTTTGGAGGAACAAATGGCGGTAAATCGTTATAAGGGATCGTATCCCAAAATAGGGATCAGGCCAACGATTGACGGAAGACGCGGCCCCCTTAAGGTACGCGAATCGCTGGAAGATCAAACCATGAACATGGCGCTGGCCGCAAAGGCCCTGCTGGAACAGAACCTTCGCTATTCATCGGGCGAACCGGTGCAGGTGGTCATCGCCGATACGACCATAGGGCGCGTACCGGAAGCGGCTGCCTGCGCGGACAAGTTCAGACGGGAAGGGGTGGACATTACCCTAACGGTAACGCCCTGCTGGTGCTACGGATCAGAAACAATGGACATGGACCCCTATACCATCAAAGGCGTCTGGGGCTTCAACGGTACGGAGCGCCCCGGCGCGGTGTACCTGGCTTCGGTGCTGGCAGGTCATGCCCAAAAAGGGCTGCCCGCCTTTGGCATTTACGGACGCGATGTGCGGAACGCCGGGGACACAGAAATTCCAGCCGATGTACAGGAAAAATTGCTTCGCTTTGGGCGGGCGGCGGTCGCGGCGGCCAGTATGCGGGGAAAAAGCTATTTACAGATCGGTTCTATCTGCATGGGCATTGCCGGTTCCATCATCAATCCCGATTTTTTTGAGGAATACCTGGGGATGCGGGTAGAAAGCGTGGACGAAATTGAAATTATCCGGCGCATGGAAAACGGCATTTACGATGAAAAAGAATTCCAAAAGGCCCTGGCCTGGACAAAACAGTACTGCAAGGAAGGTTTTGACAAGAATCCGGCGGAACTGCGGCGTTCCCGGGCCGAACAGGATAAGGCATGGGAATTTGTGGTTAAAATGATGTGCATTATCAAGGACCTGTTTAACGGCAACCCCAACCTGCCCGCCGGTTGTGAAGAGGAACGCGCCGGACATAACGCCATTGCCGGCGGGTTTCAGGGACAGCGGCAGTGGACGGATTTTTATCCTAACTGCGATTTTCCCGAATCCCTTATGTGTTCATCGTTTGACTGGGAGGGGGCAAGGGAGCCATATATTCTGGCAACTGAAAACGACACCCTGAACGGCGCAGGTATGCTTTTCGGCAAACTGCTTACCGGCACAGCGCAGATTTTTGCCGATGTGCGTACGTACTGGAGTCCCGATGCGGTAAAACAGGCGGCAGGCTACGATTTGACCGGCCCTGCCAAAGAAGCCGGAGGTTTTATCCACCTGATCAATTCAGGCGCGGCCTGCCTTGACGCGTCAGGTGAAATGAAAGATTCAAATGGCAGGGGCGTGATAAAGCCCTTCTGGGAAGTAAGCGAGGCGGATCAAAAGGCATGCCTTGAGGCAAGCACCTGGAACCCGGCGGACTTTGGCTATTTCCGGGGCGGCGGCTTCTCGTCACGCTTCCTTACCCGTGCGGAAATGCCTGTTACCATGTCCCGGCTCAATCTGGTCAAAGGAATTGGCCCGGTGATCCAAATCGCCGAAGGCTGGACAGTGAATCTGCCGGACAATGTTTCGGATATACTGTGGAAACGCACTGACTACACCTGGCCCTGCACCTGGTTCGCCCCCCGTGTTACCGGCAAAGGGGCGTTTAAAACCGCCTATGACGTGATGAACAACTGGGGCGCCAACCACGGCTCTATTTCTTATGGCCATATCGGCGCGGACCTGATTTCCCTCTGTTCCATGCTGCGGATTCCGGTTTGTATGCATAATGTAAGCGAGGATCAGATATTCCGCCCCAGCTACTGGAACGCCTTTGGTATGGACAAGGAAAGCGCCGATTACCGGGCCTGCGCGGCATTGGGGCCCTTGTATAAATAGCAAGGAAAAGGCGGAGGAACAGTGGAATACGCAATAGCGGTTATTGATATTGGCATGACCAACAAAAAAGTAGCGATATATGATGACGCGCTTCGCCAGATTGACGCGCAGTACCGCAGCTTTGAGCCGCTCATCACAGATGGACTGCCATGCCATAATCTTGAGGCTATGGAAACATGGTTCCTTGAGGAACTTGCGGCGGCTGCGCGGCGTTTCCCCATAAGGGCAATTGCGGTATCAACCCACGGCGCGACTTTTGTGTGCGTAGGCAAAGACGGCAGGCCCGTCCTCCCCTGTGTGTACTACACCTACGATCCGGCTCTTGTCGGGGGAGGCGAGGATTTTCACCGCCGTTTTTATGAACGCTTTGGCCCTGCTATTGAACTCCAGGCAAGAACCGGCGCCCCCGCATTCCAGGCAATGATCAATCCGGCAAAGGGAATCTTCTTTGTCAAGGAGCGCTTCCCCGAAGGTTTCAAAAACGTCTCCTGCATACTCCCCTACCCCCAATATTGGGGCTTCCGTTTAACCGGAAAACCAGGCGCGGAAAGCACCTACATGGGCTGTCATACCTACCTTTGGGATCAGGTTGACCATTGCCTTTCTTCGGTTGCCCGGGACATGGGCATTGCGCCGCTGCTGCCCGCCCGCCTGGACAAGTCATGGGATATTTTGGGAACCATTAATGCCGGCGTCGCCGCAAAAACCGGACTTGCGTCCGATGTTATCGTTACTATGGGTATCCACGATTCCAACGCATCGCTGCTTCCCCACTTTGCCAAAAGGGGGGAAACCGGGTTTACGCTTAACTCTACCGGAACATGGTGTGTAATGATGAATCCGGTTGAGCGCTACGGCTTTGCCGGTGAGGAATTGGGCAAGGTGGTGTTCTTCAACATTTCCGCCTTTGGAACCCCGGTAAAAACGGCGATTTTTTTGGGCGGTCAGGAATTTGAAACATGGTCAAAAATCCTGATGGACATACACAATCGGGATGATTTTCCTTCCTATGACGAGGGGCGTTACCGGAAAATGCTGCGTGAAGCGGATTGCTTTCTGCTGCCGGAACTTGTTGCCGGCTCCGGACAGTTTCCCGGTTCAAAGCCCCGGATTGTGGAAGGGGGAAAAACCTGGGCCTTTGAGGACATTGCCCGGACAGCCGCCGAAGGCGGGGGCGATCTGCCGCCCTGCTTTGGCGATTACGAACAGGGCTTTGCGGTGCTGCGTCTAAGCCTGGTGATGCAGTCCCTCACGGCGCTGGAGCGAACCGGCATTAAGCCGGGAGCCGAAATTTTTACCGAAGGAGGTTTCAGAAAGAACGAAGCATACAACCGGCTGCTTTCGGCGGCCTTTGTGAACAACCGGGTTTGCCTTACCGGAATTCCGGAGGCGACGGCCCTGGGCGCGGCAATGAGCGCAAAAATGGCCCTTACCGGAAAGAGGCTTGCGGAGCTTGCCGGGGATTTTGTAGTTGATTATCAGGAAGTGGGAAAAAGCGTTATACCGGAAATTTTTTCCTACCGGAAAGCCTGGATGCAACAGGCTGAACAGTCAAAAGATTAACGGTTTGTTAAACCGGATGAGGTTGTTGCAAAACTTCAGTTTTGCAACAACAACCGCTAAAAAATGCAGTTTTGTAGGCCGTAGGCCGAAAAACTGCAAGGGCCTGTGTAAAACCAACCGGGTTTTGCAACAGGCTCGGATCTTATCAATTTTAAGGAGAATGAGTTATGAAAAAAATCGTATTGATTTTGACGGTGTTGGTGTTGACAGCTTCCATGCTGTTCGCGGGCGGGCAAAAAGCCGGGGGCGGAAAAGCGCAAATTGCCCTGTTGATGCGGAACATGGATGAACAGTTCCTTAAGGACTACTCGGATAATATCAAAAAACTGGCCGAGAACGCCGGGGTAGAGCTTAATGTGCAGGACGCCCGCAGTGACGGTGCCACTCAGCTAACCCAGCTGCAAACCCTCTTGAACCAGGGCTACAAGTACTTCGTTATTGTCCCCTGCGTCTCCGAGCTTTCCGAGCAGATGAACAAGGAGATACAGGCCAAGGGTGGAGCCGCTGCATATTCCAATATACAGCCCACCGTTGCCTCCCTTAAAGTGGGGAAGAATTTCTTCTTTGCGTCTTCACCGGAATTTGTGGGCGGACGTTACCAGGGCCAGCTTATTGCCGATTATTTTGACAAGAACCCCGACAAAGCGCCCGGCAAAGCGATCAATATGCTCCTGATCCTTGGCCAGTTGGGGCATCCGGCCCAGGTGAACCGCGAAGCGGGGCTGCTTGCGGAACTGAAAACCAGAGGCTATACCGTTAACGTGGTCGCCCAGGATACGGCAAACTGGACTCCCGATCAGGCCCAGCAAAAAATGGACGCATGGATCGCCTCGTTCCGGGGCAAATTCAACGTAGTCGCCGCCCAGAACGACGGTATGGCAATGGGCGCGGTGGAATCCCTTATTCAGAACGGTTTTACCAAAAGCGACGCCAGTGACGGCACCTCGCTTACCGTTCCGGTGCTTGGCATTGACGCAACCGCCGACGCCATCAAGTCCATGAAAGAGAACAAACTCTACGCCACGGTTCTACAGGACGCTGTAGGCCAGTCGGCGGCGGCCTTTGACGTGGTGTACCAGATTGCCGCCGGAACCTACAAGAGCGGCAATGCCGCCGGCGGAACTCCAGCGGCCACCACTCCCATTGACGAGGCCCCGGCCAATGACCCCGCCATTATCGGGCAGTGTTACCTGGTTCCTTTTGTACCGGTAGACAAGAACTCAAATTATTACAAGACCCATTAGGGGAACGGGGAATAGGGAGTAGGGAAACAAGGAAGAGGCAACGCGCCCGGCGTAATCATAGCGCGGCGCGGGAGGCGGCGATTACGCTCACTCCCTCTTCCTGTTCCCCACACCCCATTCCCTACTCCCCACAGAGGAATACCAATGGCAAATCAAATTCTTGAAATGCGCGGCGTCACCAAGCGGTTCCCCGGCGTTCTTGCCCTTGACGATGTTACTTTTTCGGTGCGGCCCGGGACCGTTCATGCCCTGATGGGAGAAAACGGGGCGGGAAAATCCACCTTGATGAAATGTCTGTTTGGCATTTATAAAATGGACTCAGGCGCCATAGCGCTTAAGGAAAAGGAATGTCATTTTAACAGCGCCGCCGACGCTATGCGCGCCGGGGTATCCATGATCCACCAGGAACTTTCAAATGTACCTGAACGATCGGTAGCCCAGAATCTCTGGCTGGGCCGGGAGCCGGTCAACAAACTCCACTTGATTGACCATAAAAAAATGTTTCGGGATACCAAAGAACTGCTGCGCGGACTTAACTACGATTTTGATCCCGGAGCGAGGATGACAAGCCTTTCGATTAGCCAGCAGCAGGGCTGCGAAATTGCCCGCGCCGTTTCGTATAAGGCGTCGATTGTGGTGATGGACGAGCCTACTTCATCATTAACCGAGAATGAAGTTACCCACCTTTTTGGGATCATCAGGGACCTCCGTTCAAAAGGGGTGGCGATAATATATATCTCCCACAAAATGGAAGAAATTTTCCAGATTGCCGATGATGTTACCATAATGAGGGACGGGAAAGTTATCGGAACCTACCCGGTGGGGGAACTCAACGGTGATAAACTTATTTCCCTTATGGTTGGCAGGGATATTACTCACCGTTTCCCGCCGGTAGAATCGTCCGTTGGGGAAGTCTGCCTTGATGTACGGAATTTGACTGCCGCTAACCCCCGTTCATTCAGGAATATTTCGTTCCAGCTCCGTAAAGGCGAAATTTTGGGAATCGGAGGGCTGGTTGGGGCGCAGCGGACGGAACTTGTAGAAGCGATTTTTGGCATCCGCGAAACAGCGTCCGGTGCAATCCTTATCAATGGCAAACCGCTGAAAAAGATACGGCCCCGGAACGCCATCGAAGCGGGTATCGGCCTTGTTACCGAAGACCGCCGTAATACCGGCATTTTCCCCTTGCTCAACATAACGGTAAATACCGCCATCGCTTCGATGGGAAACTACAAAACAAAACTTGGACTTTTGGATCATAAAACACTGACCGATGTCGCGTCTGGCCAGAACAAGCAGCTAAAAACCAAGACCCCTTCCATGGGTACGCTGATTCAGAACCTTTCAGGCGGCAACCAGCAAAAAGTTATTTTAAGCCGCTGGCTTATGACGCTGCCGGATATTCTTATCATGGACGAGCCTACCCGGGGTATCGATGTGGGGGCAAAGTACGAGATATATACGATTATGGCGGATTTGGTTAAGCAGGGAAAAGCGATAATCATGGTCTCCAGCGAAATGCCGGAGCTGATCGGAATGAGCCACCGGGTACTGGTACTCTGCGCGGGGCAGCTTACCGGAACCCTTGAAAAAGCGGAGATCACCCAGGAAGCAATCATGCGCTGTGCTACGCGGTTTTCCTGATCAAAACCGTAGTCCGGCCAGTTGAAAACCCTAGCGGGGTTTTAAAACCAGCTCATTAATCATTGGTCCAAAAGTACCAGACAGGAGTGAATATGAATAAAATCAAAACCAAAGAGTTTTTCAGCAAGTACACCACCTTTGTTACCTTTGTGGTACTGGT
>JAITHQ010000169.1 GCA_031279925.1 Treponema sp.
TAATCATGGCGGGCGGAAAAGGAACTCGCGCCGCGTCAATTGCTAGTGATATTCCCAAACCGATGATTCCCGTTTGCGGTAAGCCCATTTTGGAACATCAGCTTGAGTGCCTTAAAAAAAACGGCCTAACCGATATTGTGCTGGTGGTGGGACACCTTGGACAAAAAATAAAAGATTATTTTGGCAGTGGGAACAAATTCGGCTGTTCCATTTCCTACTACACCGAGACGGAGCCGCTGGGAACCGCCGGGGCGCTGTACCGGCTGCCGGAGCTTTCGGACGATTTTATTCTGTTAAACGGCGATATTATTTTTGACATTGATTTTTCCCGCATGATTGCATTTCACCGGGAGCGGAAGGCGTGGGCTACCCTTGCGGTACATCCCAACAGCCACCCCTTTGACAGCGCCCTGATTATAAGTGACGCCGCCAATAAAGTTACCGGCTGGCTCAATAAAGAAGACGAGCGGCTGTATTACAAAAATCAGGTGAACTCAGGTGTTCACATTTTATCAAAGGAACTGCTTGCCAATTGCCCGCAGGCAAAAGAAAAAATCGACCTTGACCGGGACATTCTCAAACCTTCGATACCTTCTGGCCGTGTGTTCGCCTATGCAACGCCCGAATACATAAAAGACATGGGTACGCCTGAGCGTTATGCGCAAGTATCGGCGGATATTGAAAAGGGCATTGTTAAAAATAAAAATCTTTCGGTAAAACAAAAATGTGTTTTTCTTGACCGGGACGGAACGATTAACACCTTTATTGTTAAAAAATTTGTGAACAGGCCGGAAGATTTTACGCTTATTGACGGCGCGGCGGAGGCGATACGAACAATAAACAACCTTGGTTACCTGGCTATTGTCATTACCAATCAGCCGGTTATTGCGCGGGGAGACGTAAGCATTGAAACCCTCGACGCGATTCATCAAAAAATGGAAACTGAGCTGGGCAGGCAGGGCGCGTACCTTGACGGTATTTTCTACTGCCCCCACCACCCCGACAAGGGTTTCCCCGGAGAGCGGCCTGAATATAAAATTGACTGCGAATGCCGCAAGCCGAAACCGGGAATGATTTTGCGGGCAGCGGAACAATTTAATGTTGATATTGCACAGTCTTACATGGTTGGGGATGATATACGGGATGTGCGGGCCGGACTCAACGCCGGGTGTAAAACAATTTTCCTGACCCGCGGCGATGAAATTAAAAAAGACGATCAGGAAATAATTACCGCTAATAAAACCCAGGTATTTTCAAGCCTCAAAGAATTTGCGAAATATTTTTTTGCACAGGATTACTCGTAATGCCCAACATTCTATACACGATTATCATTTATCCCCTTGTCCAGATTATTGAATTCGTTTTTGTTTTTTCACAAAAAATATTCAAAGAACCAGGCATATCCGTCATTTTCATCAGCGGCGCTGTCAGCGTACTTTGCCTGCCCCTGTACAATGTCGCGGAAGCATGGCAAGATTATGAACGCGCTTTACAGAAAAAATTCAGGCCAAAAATCAACGCTATAAAAGCGGTATTTTCCGGTGATGAACGCTTTCTCATTCTTTCAACCTATTACCGGCAAAATCATTATCATCCTGTTTTTGCCTTGCGCAGCACCTTTTCTCTGGCGATACAGGTGCCGTTTTTTATCGCCGCCTATTCTTACCTTTCCGGTCTTGAAGCCCTCAAGGGCGCTTCTTTCCTTTTCATTTCCGACATGGGCGTTCCCGACGCTTTGTTTTCTCTAGGTGGGGGGGTAACACTCAACCTGCTTCCGCTGATCATGACGGCGGTAAACTGCGCCGCGGGGGCTGTGTATACAAGAGGATTTCCCTTAAAAGACAAAGTTCAGTTATACGGTATGGCGGCGGTTTTTTTGCTTCTGCTCTATAACTCTCCTTCGGGACTGGTTATATACTGGACTACAAATAATCTTTTTTCTCTGTTCAAAAATATCTATCACAAAATCTCATACGGCTATAAAACCCATATTTTGGCGGCCTGTATATCGGCGCTTTGTCTCTTTATGGTTTATTTTATTCTCTTTTTACACAAGGGCGAACAACAGCAGCGGCACATTATCGCGCTGTTTTCCATAATTCTGGCTATTGTCCCATGGGCGCTTATTGCCAAAACGAAAGCAAAAAGCGCTTCACGGCCGCCGGTTTTGAAAAATCATTCAAAATCCGTCAGTTCCAGAGAAACAGTACTGTTCATGCTTTCGGCGGCGGCGCTTTGGGTTCTTGCAGGTCTCTGGATTCCTTCAACACTGATTGTTTCTTCTCCCGATGAATTTTCGTATATTGATTCGTACGCCAGTCCGCTTTTCTTCATTGCCAATACCGCGCTTCAGGCTTTTGGTCTATTTGTCTTTTGGCCGCTCTGTCTTTTCTTCTTGTTTTCAGGCGGACGTGCTTCCTCCGGTATGAAAAAATTATTTACGTTTTTGGCTTTTCTCCTTTTTACCGGAGCGCTCTGCAACACTTTCGGCTTTCCTGGAAATTACGGTCTTATTTCCCAAAGTTTACAGTTTGCGAACACTGTAGATCATCCCCGTCCTGAATTGCTTTTGAATATGGCGGTTTTGTGCTTTGCCGCGCTTGCGGCCGCTTTTCTTTTTAGTAAAAAGCTGTATGCTTTCCTTTTTCCGTTTCCGGCTATCATTATGGCGGCGCTGTTGGTTCTGGCTTCCGTAAATCTAATTTCCATACAAAAAGCATACGCTTCGTTAAGTACGATCCATCCGGGAAATGGTCAGAAACTTGCAGAAGCGCGGCCCCTTTTTACGCTTTCAAGAACAGGAAAAAACACCGTTATTATTATGCTTGACAGGGCTTCCAGTTCTTTCTTTCCTTTTATTCTTGAAGAAGACCCGGCGCTGCTCGATGAGTATTCTGGATTTGTCTACTATCCCAACACCGTTTCGTTTAACGGCTATACCAGCGCGGGCGCTCCGCCTATTTTTGGCGGCTATGAGTACACGCCGGAAGCAATGAATAAACGGGACGGCGAGCCGATGGTACAAAAACACAACGAGGCTCTTTTACTGCTTCCCAGAATTTTTTCCGAAGCCGGATATCAGGTTACCGTAACCGATCCGCCCTACCCCAATTACAGTAACAAAAATGACCTTGGCATTTACGATTCTATTCCCAATGTCAAAGCATATATTACCGACTCAAAGTATACGGCGCTGTGGCTGGAGGAACACAATCTCCGTCTTCCCTCCATGGGCGATATTCTACGGCGCGATATTTTATGGTATAGCCTTCTCCGAATTTCGCCGCCGGTAATCCGCCGGGCGATCTATCAGCGCGGCGACTGGTGTTCGTCCATACCGGGTCAGAAATTAACCGGCTTTTTGAACGGTTATGCCGTTCTGGATTACCTGCCCGCGCTTACGGA
>JAITHQ010000196.1 GCA_031279925.1 Treponema sp.
AACACTCATGGGCAAACATGAAAAGGCATCTTCGTAATAACTTACACAATTTCCAATCCCTCAGTGACGGGATTTATGATTATTTTAAACTTTCATATACTTAACTTAATGTACTATAAAAGAGGTGTCGGAGGTTGACTTGGCATATATGGATCCGCCATACAACCAACATCCTTATGGATCAAATTATTTTATGCTTAATTTGATATTTGAAAATAAGTATCCTGAAAGCATCAGTAAAATTTCTGGAATTCCCGACGACTGGAATCGTTCCGCATATAATAAAAAACAATATGCTTATTCAGCTTTAGCCGATTTAGTTGCCAATATAAAAGCAAAATTTGTTCTTATATCATTTAATTCCGAAGGTTTTATTTCTCTTGACGAGATGAAAACCATGTTGACAAAATGGGGAAAGTTCAGGTTTTGGAAACTTCTTATAATACTTTTCGTGGTTGCCGTAATCTTTCTTAGTCTTGCCGAACAGGGCGCTCGTAATATTCATGTTACTGAATATCTTTATTTATTGGAGAAATAAATGGCGCACAAAGATGAACTACGAAACTGGCTACAAATTTTTCCTTCCACTGATAATAGGTTTCCGAAGGTATGCACTTCATGTTTGTACGCGACCGCTCTTTTCCAGTCCTTTAATTTATTCTACTATAAACAAGCAATTCGATATTTGGAATGATGTAGGATATTTGGTAGAAACACCATATTCATATAAAAATCTTTCGGTTGTTGAAAATCTTAATGTACTATATACATATTTTATATATCGGCTCCTATTTCAAAAACTTAAATTAATCTACTATATATTATGGTCTATTTACCGGCAAACGGCATGAAACTAATGGAGATCATCCATATTATCGTGGTTCAAATATGGTTTGGGCAGTCATGTGTATATTTGGTTTTGCGTTCTATTGTTTTAACAATATGGGCGTAGAAAAATTTCTGGTTTTAGCCCCAATGATATCGGGACTGTACAGAAAGGTTGCTTTACCGGCGGCCCTGGTATGTATAATACAGGGAATAATTTATGGAATATTTTCAAAATGGGGATTTAAAGAATTCAAATGGGTTTTGGTAAAATGGATAATGGTAATATTTGTTGTGTTATTTACCAGAATGGGCGGGATAGGGCAAATGTTTATGATTTTGGAAAATGTTCAAAAAAAATATTCAAAATATAACATTAAAAAACAGGAAAATGGTTTTTATATTTATAACCGGACAAATAATATTATTGTGTATAATGATAATAATATCAATAATAAAACCGAAAAATAGAAATGATTTAATAAAGTGAAAACGGCGCCAGATGCCAGATGCGTATACTCGAATTACTACATTATGGATTTGCCGGTTTCGGGACGCTGAAATCCGTGATAAGGGCGTATTGCCAAATAATTTTAAAACATTCCCGGCAGGAGTCGTATTGCCTGAAACATTGCCTTGCATACTCCACATCGCCATACACTTTCCAATAGCCGCACAGTTTGTAATTCCGCCCTTTGTGCAGCACAAAACCAAGCACATCCTCCAGCGGGTAGCCAAGGAAAAAACCTATTTCATGGGGAAAATCATTGCCGGTAAACTGCTTGCGCAGATAGTCCAGCATGGCAAAAAGCGAATCCCCCACAGGGTATCCCATGCCGGCAAGCGCCGGCAGCGCGTTCCCTTTTAGCAAGGTTTTTTCAAGACGCTTTTTTTCAAAGGCAAGGACCAATAGGCCGCCGCCGGTTTTTCGCAGGACCTTTAGGTTAAGGCATGGCCGCAGCAAGGCGGATAAAACGACAAGGGCGTTTTCAGAACCCAGCATAAACAGGGTGGCAGGTTTGCAGCCCAAAAGTACCAGACTGCAATGATTAACGATAGCCCGTTCTATTTCGCCGGACATAGACGCTCCTTTCCCTTTCTTTCCTTCCAAAAAACCGGGCATACCGTAAAACTATGGCATGGAACTACGGTACGCCCGGCAGAGAGTGGAGAGACGGCCAATGGGTATAGCCGCTTTTTAATTAATGTCTGTCTTTAATGTGGACACATTATAGACAGACTTCCTTAAAACCGCAGGTATCTTTAAAAACTTTGATTTCTAAAGTTAAACCGCTTAACAATACATATTCGGAAACTTTAGTCCTGAACAAATCTAATTAACGCTGCCTTTTCGTAGGGGGTAATACCCAAGAACCCGCTCACGCGGGGGAGCTTTAGGGTGTTATAAAGGGTATTAAACCCGGCTGCAATACCTTATAAGAACAACATACCTCGTTCCTTCAGGGCGGGGTTGTTGATTCATGGCCCTCTTAAATTATCCGGCAAGCCGTTTGCCCAGATCGTAGCATTGATCCAGTGCGTTCTTGTCAGGGGCAAGCTGGGCGATAATGCCTTCGCCGTCAACAAGCGCGCCCAGGTCTTTCATGCGCCCGGCCCAATCCCGCATCCACTGGCCGTCGCCCCAATCATAGGAACCAAAAAGCGCAAGCGGCTTGCCTTCTACATCCGCACGGCTAAGGCCGCTGATAAAGGGCTCCATTTCGTTTTCTTCCAGAATTTCCGCGCCCATTGCCGGACAGCCAAAAGCAAGGGCTTTGGCCTCTTTAACCATATCCGCCGTTGCTTCGGAAACGGGTTTTAAGACAGTTTCCGCCCCGGAATCACCGGCTCCTTTGGCAAGCTGTTTGGCCATAGCTTCTGTATTTCCCGTGCCGCTCCAAAATACGATCAGTACTTTCTTCATCGCGTTTCTCCCTTTTCCACAAAATTGACAAACCATCTGGTTTCCCCAGGCAGTTTGTTATATTGAACTTACATTATTGTTATAAAATTCTAACAAATATTTGTCAATAGGTTTTTGAAAAAATTTGATTTTTTTTGATCGGGCCAGTTGAAAATCCAACCGGGGGTTTCAACTGGCCCGATGGGGTGAATGGGAAGCACTTTGCGGCTGAACGTTCCTGTGTTATACTGTGGCAGCATCTGGAGGGTTCCGCTGTCGCCAATGAATCTTTTTGAGTCCCTGCCGTCTGAAACCCGCCGCGAGCTTAACGCCGCAGCCGCATTAATCGACAAAACCTTTCCCCTGCCCCGGCGTTTCCGCGCCGCCCTGCCCGCCGGTGTGGCGGAGCTTTCCCGGCTGCTTACCAGCGGCAGGGGAGAGCGGCGCCTTTCCTATCTGGGCCAGCCAAATATGCTTTCAGCGTACCTCCGCTACTTTCTGCCCTGGAACCTGTACCGGCTGTGCCGCCTTCTGCCCGCCCTGGACATTTCCCTTGCCGCAGGTGATCTTGTTGTCGACCTGGGGGCAGGCCCGCTTACATTCACCGCCGCGCTCTGGATTTCCCGTCCTGATCTGCGCAGCCTGCCCCTGGAATTCCGCTGCATTGATCTAAGCGGACCCGCTCTGGAAGCGGGTAAATCTTTTTTCGCCGCCCTTGCCGGGGGCGCTTCTCCCTGGAAAATACAAACCCTTAAAGGGCCCGCAGGCGGCAGGCGGCGCGAAAAATTTTTAGGCCCGGATTCCTTTACCGGGGGACGGCCCGCCTCCCTGGTCTGCGCGGTAAATGTGTTAAACGAAATGTACAGCGGCATCCCCCACGGCGATCAGGCGGGCCTTGCTCGCTGTGCGGCAAATTCCGCCTGCTTGCTTGCGAACTTTGCCGCTCCTGCCGCTTCGATTCTGGTAGTGGAACCGGGGGTTCCCCGCTGCGGGGAATTTATCAGCCTTTTGCGCGGCCTATTAATGGAACAAAAGCGCTTTCCCCGATCTCCATGTCCCCATCACAATGCCTGCCCCATGCCGGGCGGACTATCCAGGGCAGGCAAAAACCGCTGGTGTCATTTCGTTTTTGAGACGGACGACGCCCCAAGGCCCCTGCATACGCTTTCAGCGGCGGCGGGCCTGCCCAAGGAACGGGCCGCCCTGAGTTTCCTGCTGGCAGGGCCTGCCGCCGTATGCCCTCCTTGCGGCGGCGAAGAGGCGGTGCGGATTGTATCCGACGCTTTTCCCCTGCCGGGAAACCGGCAGGGGCGGTACGGCTGCTGGGCTCGGGGGCTGGCGCTGGCGGCGGCTGAACAAAGCGTTATACGCAACCTAGCGCCGGGGGCCTTGATATACGCCGGTTTTGAAAAAAACGCCGTGCGGGACCCAAAAAGCGGCGCGATCATTGTGGAACCCCAAAAACGCCGGGCAAAAGAGGAAGAACATTGACCCCCCCCCCCCCCCCAAAAAAAAATGGCTGAAATTGGACCGGAAAATTAGAACCGGTAGATTAAATCAACCGGCCCGGTATTAATAAATATGACTTTTGCGGCAGTGGGCGAATCGGGCAGGGAAACTTCCCAAATTTTCTGCTGCGGCGTATGGCCGACGATTTGGCTGTAACCGGCGACAGGATCGGAACAGAGGGACCGTGGCCGTATCCAGATGGGGCTTTGGGTAACATCGTCGCCGTGGATTTCATAGCCGTCAAAATTCAGGATATTCCGGTCTTTGGCAAAGGCGTCGTTAATGTCCTCGATGCGGGTAAGGCCAAAACCGTTCATTTTTTTCATAAAGGATGCGGAAAGACCGGCGTGTGAAATAATGTAATGATCCGGGGTAATATACAGCACTTTGAGCAGATCGATGTTTTCTTCCAGTTTTCGTGAAATCTCCGGCCAGTGCTGGTACTGAAATCCTGAGTATCTTTGATCCCTGACTTGCGCCAGATAATGGTAATCGTGATTCCCGATGCAGAGTTTTATCCGGGGGTCCTGCCTCGCCGCTTTGCAGATTTCAATGAAGTTCCGGTACTGGTCGAAAAACGCAATATCCGGGCTGTCAAAATAATCGCCCAGAAAATAGAACTCGGAAAAATCTTCGTTTAAATAACGTTTCCAGTATTTTGTTCCGTGGATGTCGCCGATCGCAAGTCTCATTTTTTTGTTCCTTGTTACCAATGTTTACAGCCGCGGATCAACCGCTTCGTTTTCCAGCGCCAGAACCGCAAAGACACATTCATGGACCCGGTAGAAGGGTTCCTTGTTGACAAAGCGTTCCAGGGATTCCATGCCCAGTGCAAATTCAGAAAGGGCAAGTTCCTGTTTGCGGCGCAGGGAGCGTTTCCGCAGCCGCTTGAGGCGCTCTGGCACGGTGTATTCCGGGCCGTAGATGATTCGCAGATATTCCCGGCCCCGGCATTTAACGGCGGGCTGGATAAGGCGGCCTTCCTCCCAGGCAATAAAGTCCAGTGGTTTTACTACCATGCCTTCGCCGCCGGAATTGGTCAGCTTAAGCCACCAGTCGACGGCGGCGTCAGTAGAGGCTGCATCGGCAAGGTCTACCGCCAGGTGATTGGTGGCGGTAAAAACAGGATCGCCGCCTGTGATGTAGTCCCGGATTACCGAAAGGTGGCGCAGGTGGTTTTCGCCGTGCCAGACTTTGCCTTCGGTTGCAAGGATGTGGAAGGGGGCGACGCGGTAATCGTCTACGGAGGAAACGGGCCAGCAATAGCGGCGGTAGGCTTCGGTGTAGAGTTTAAGGCACTCAAGGCGGCTGCGGTAGTCTTGCAGCACTTTGGCAATGTCCATGCCGGCGGGCGTTCCTGCTGAAAACCCACGTCCCTGTGAATTTTCAGCTTTGCCTTTTGCGGCAGGGGTGAATTGAGCGGATACATTTTCGCCAGCATTATGCGTCATCTGCGGCTGTATGCCGGCGGCTGTATGCAGGGCTTCAATGGCCCGGGCAAGGCCCTGCCGCCCCGCCTGTCCGGTTGGGGCGTACTGTTCCAGAACAAGGGAACGCGCCTTGGCTGACCAGGGCATAAGTTCGGCGTCCAGGCATACCCAGTTGGTAGAAAATGTTTCCCAGAAACCGGAGCGTTCCAGGGCCGCGCCAAGCCGGGAAAGAATTGCCTGTTCATGGGCGGATTGTTCGCCGTCAAAGAAATGGCGTCCGGTGCGGGTATAAATGATTCCCTGGGGGGTAGCGTAAGCCTGGCCGCCTTTGCGGCAAGGCTGGAGCGGAGGGGAGCCGGAGATCGAATGTGGCTGATTAGGATCGCGGTGTGGAAACAGGCCCCCCTTCTTTTCTTCTATCCCAAAACGGGTCTTTGCTGTCTGGGCGTCCCGGCAGAGGACGATAACCGCACGGGAGCCCATGTGTTTTTCTTCGCAGATTATGCGCATAACGCCGTGCTTTTTAAAATAGCCAAAGGCTTCGGCGGGATGTTCCAGAAAGGGCTCCAGCGCGCTGGTTCCGCAGGGGGACATAGTGGGGGGCAGGTAGATAAGCCAGCGGGGGTCCGCGGAAAACCGGCTGGTGATTTCCAGGGTGAGGGCGCTGCTTGCCTCGCTTAAGGGGATGTCCCGGCGGAGGCGGGTTTGAATACGGCGCGCGCCCAAAATGTCGGCGATATCCGGTTCGTCTGAAGCTTCCGCTTTTTGCCGCGCATCGTGGTCCAGGGGTTTGACCGGGGCGTAGTACTCCCGTTTCGCCGAAACGCTGACCAGTTCTTTTTCGGGGTAGCGCCATGCGCTGAGTTTGCCTCCGAATACGCAGCCGGTATCTACGCAGACGGTGTTGTTGAGGAGCCGGGCTTCCGCCTGAGGGACGTGGCCGTATACCACCTGCGCCCGGCCCCGGTATTCTTCGGCCCAGTTGATCCTTACCGGCAGGCCGAACTCGTCAGTTTCGCCTGTGGTTTCCCCGTACAGGCAAAAGCCCCGGACTTTGCCGGAACTGCGGCCCTGGAGTTTTTCGCTTAAGCCTGCATGGGCAACCACCAGGAGGCCCTTGTCCAGCACATAATGGCTGACCAGGCTGTCAAGGAATCGAATAACGCGCTTGATAAATTCCTGCGGTTCTGTTTCCAGTTCTTTAACGGTAATGTCAAGGCCGTGGGCCAGTTTGACACCGGAGCCCTGGAGTTTGCGCAGGAGTTTGACATCGTGGTTGCCGGGCACGCAGAGAGCCGCGCCTGATTCGGCCATGTGCATCGTTAGGCGCAATACGGCTGCGTTGTTTGGCCCCCGGTCGCAGAGGTCGCCAAGGAAAATTACCCGGCGGCCCGGCGGGGGCAGGGCGGTACAGGCGGCCCGGTCTACGGTGCAGCCCAGTTTTTCAAGCAGTTCGCACAGTTCATCGTAACAGCCGTGTATGTCGCCGATAATGTCAAAGGGGCCGCTTTCGTCCTGTTTATCGTTCCAAAGTTTGGTTCTGACGATTTCGGCGGCTTCCGCTTCTTCGGGACTCTTTAAAATATACACATAACGGAAGCCTTCTTTTTGCAGATAATGAAGGCCGCGCTTTAATTCCCGGCGCTGGCCCCGCACAACATGGGGGCCGAAATTGCGGTCAGGCCGCAGGCGGTTCCGTTCAAGACACAGGGCTTCCGGCATGTCCAGCACAATGGCCGCCGCAAGTACGTTTTGGGCGCGGGCCAGGGCGATGATTTTTTCCCGCGCCGGTTTTTGGACATTGGTGGCGTCGATGACGGTAAGCCTTCCGCTGTCCAGCCGCTTGTTGGCGATAAAGTAGAGGCTTTCGAATGCGCCGGGGGTGGCGCTTTGATCGGTTTCGTCATCGGACACAAGGCCCCTGAAGTAGTCGGAACTTAAAACCTCCGTCGGCTTGAAGTGTTTTTGAGCGAAGCTGGATTTGCCGCTTCCTGACGCGCCCACCAGCGCTACCAGGCACAGTTCGGGGATTTCGATTTTCATTTGCTGAATACTCCCATTTGGGTGGGCGTTCCCTGCGTTTCATCCCATAGGCCGACATCCTCGTAACGCACGGCGTAAGCGTAAGCGGCGGCAAGGGAATCGCCCCATTCGCGGAATTGGGCGCGGGTCCATTCAAAGCGGTGATCGGGGTGGCGGAAGCGTCCGGCGGCAAGGCCGGGGTAGTTGATGTTGTATTCGATATTTGGCGTGGTAATGATAATGGTTTTAAAGCCGCCGCCGAATACATTTGCCGCAAGCGATGCAAGGCGGTCTTCGTCAAGATGTTCGATTACTTCCACCACTGTTGCCGCATCGTAGCCCTTGATGCGTTTGTCCCGGTAGGCAAGGGAACTTTGAAACAGGTTTATGCGTTTCTTTTTTTCATCGCCTAACTCGTCCAGATTAAGCCTTTCGGCGGCGCGGTTCAGGGCGGACAGGGATACATCGGTTCCCGCAATGGCAGTGAAACGTTTTTCTTTTACCAGCAATTGCAGCAGATTCCCTTCGCCGCAGCCAAGATCGATTACCGTTTTCGCTTCGCTTGCCTTGAGTTCGGCAAACACCGCCAGCAGGCGCAGATTGTTAAGGCGAAGGGGATAGCCGGCTGTATCCGCTGCGGACGCCGGGACGCCGCCGCTGTCCGCAGATGCGGCGGTTTCAGGCTCCTCTGTTTCAGCCGCGCCGTCTTCGCCATTGTCCAAACGGTCAATGGCAAGCCGGGACAGGCGGCTGATTTTTTTAAAGTACCGGCGGGCGATAATATTTTTTTCCGGGTGATTCTCCAGCCAGCCTTCGCCGTGGGAAAGGAGTTTTTCAACCTCATCTTCGCCAACCCAGTAATGCTTGCGGAAATCAAAAACCGGAATCAGCACATAAATATGCCGCAAAAGGTCCCGAAGGCGAACCGTTCCGCTGATGCGCAGATTAATGTAAGGCCCCATTCCCCATTCGGGAAAATTTTCGTCTAAGGGCGCCTGGTCCCACTCTGCTGTGTAACCAAGCGGCTCAAATATCTTCCGGGGCAGGTCCTGGCCGCCCCGGCAGGGAAGCATGACAAGGCCTGCGGAAAGGTTAAGCGCCGCGTCCGCCAGTTCCTGCCGTTCTTCGCAGCGCCCTGCCATGGCGGTTCCGTACACTCTGGAAATCGCCGTACTCATAAACGACGACGCAACATAGGGGCGGTCGTTTACATAATCGAACAGGCCCGCAGGAACGCTGCCGCCTGAAACGCCGGCTTTGCCTCGAACCAAATCCAGCGGATCAATGTCGAGTAACAAAGCGGCGGTACAGCGGCCAGGGTTTACTTCGGGATAGAAAATATGCGCCTTGCCAAAGTTGAAACAGGCGGTTTGGGGACGGGATGGATTTTTATGGAGCAGATAGCCAAGATCGGCGGCGTTCTCTCCGGTATAGGTTATGGTAAAAAGCATAACGCTTTAAGTATACACTTACCACGCCATATTGTGACAACAGGCCGGCGCATTTACAGCAGGGCTCCTGCATTTACTTTTTACCACAGATAAAAACTGACAAAATCAGGAATTTGCAACCAGAAAGACGAAAAAGACAGACAAATGTTGACCTCAATATTACGTTTTTCCCTTCCT
>JAITHQ010000224.1 GCA_031279925.1 Treponema sp.
CCTTGACAAAAAACATAGGATTACACGGATTTTCGGTACCAAAACCCTTCTAATCCGTGAGAATCCGTGGATTTTTCCTCTCTCAATTTTCATTTCTCCATTTAATCAGCGCTTCCCTAAAGGCCGCCTGCTGTTTTTTGCATACAGAGGCATTTATTGGCGCTACACCGTGCTAACGTTGTTCAACTACGCCCCTTGACGGGGCGCGGGTAGTTGGTGGGGGAGCAGCGTACATTATGGTATCGCGCCGGCCAAAAAATCCAGACATTCCGGTAAATGCGCTCCCCCTCTTATCAAAATGGTATACATCCAGGCGTAAAAATAATTGCTCCCGTGTATTTGCTTATTGCATTACGCAAATACGGGTAAGATACATTGATTGCGGACTTTAGTCCGCATCCCCGGTTGGATTTAACCGGCCCTGTTCTAAGGTATTGTTTCCCGGCAATTAATTGAGCTATACTCTTAATACAAGGCGCTTCTTTATTTTATGGATGAAAGAAAAAAACAAATCGATGATCTTGAAAAGCAAAAACGGGAGAATCTTGCTTCCCTTGACGCGCTGTTTCTGCGCCTGGGCGAGGCTCTATTGGGCCGCCTGGGCGCTCTTGCCCCGGAAGAAGCAACAGCTTTTTGCGGCGAAATAGAAGAATACCGCCGCCTGCGGCAGGAAATAGCCGATTCGGAATCCGCCATACTGTCTGTGGAAGAACAGATTCGCCGTTTTAGGGAACTTGAAGAAAAGATAGAAGCCGTGGAACAGGAAAACAGCGCCTGCGCCAGGGAACTGTCCGGGCTGTATGGCAGGCTTGGAAAATGCCTGCTCGACGCGCCGCCTGACAGCGGGTATGGCCTTTTTGCCGCATCCTGGCGTGAGCAGGCGAATACCCTGTGTATCAAGGCGTGTTCCCTGGAAGACCGGCTGGCCGAATTGGAGCAAAAAGAAGAGAACAACGTGTTTGCCTGGATTGGCAAAAACGCCCAGGCTTTGGTGCTGCGCTCTTTTCTTACCAAGGCAGAGGATAACCTTGAACAGATCCGCCGGAACATAGGCGAGCGTTACAGCAGGCAGGCTACTATAGGCGAAAACATAGAGATAGAAGCCTCTTCCCCGGCAGACGAAGCCGCCGGCCTTGCCGCCACAATTCAACAGCTAAAAGCGCGGTCCCGCGCCCTGGCCGGTAAACTTGCCGAACTTAGGGAGGAACGGCGTAAAATATCTGGCAGTTTTAACGCCGAAGGCGGCGCGCTTAAACAGATACAGGTATTAAAGAGTACTATCGGCCAGACACAGGAACGCCTGAAACTTATGTACCGCCGCCTGGGCGCGGAGGCCGCCTGCGCCATTCCGGCAGGGCTTGCGGGCGGCGGAGAGGCGTCTTCGCAGGATCGGAAGCAATGTATCGATTCGCTTGCCACACCGGACGACCGGACAAGCCTTGAAAGCGCCGCCCGCCTTAACAAATCGATTAAGGACGATGAGGAGGCGATAGCGAAACTCCAGGCGTCCCTTGCCATCGACAGGGAGCGGGCAAAAATGGAAAAGTTCAGGCGGCAGATAGATGAAAAAAAGGCCCGTATAGCCGATGCCGAAAAAGACATTGCCGCTCTTGCGGAACATATACGGGCTTGCGAAGGATATATCGAAGAATTACAGAAACAGTTACAGGATTAATATGGCAGCGAAAACACAGACAAAGAAACCTGGCGACGCAAAAGGCGCGGCAAAAAGTACGGGCAAGACGGCAGTAAAAGCGGGGAAAGGGGCGCTGGCAAAAGCACAGGCGGTGAAAGCCGCGAAGGCAAAAGCGCCGCCTGAAAAAAAAGCCGCCAAGAGCGCCGCTTCCAAAGCGGCGGCAAAGGCGGAAAAAGCCAAAGCCCCGGCGGCCAAGACTGCGGTAAAAGCCGCCGAAGGCAAAGGCCGGGCAAGCCCTCCGGTCTACGACGAATCGAAAATAAAAACCCTTTCCTCCCTTGAGCACATCAGGCTGCGTACCGGCATGTATATCGGCAGACTGGGCGACGGCTCAAACCCCGACGATGGAATCTATGTGCTTCTTAAAGAGGTAATCGACAACGGTATTGACGAATTCATTATGGGGAACGGCAATCTTATCGAAGTTGCCGTAAAAGACGGAACGGTAAAAATCCGCGACTATGGCCGGGGCATCCCCCTGGGGAAACTGGTGGAATGTGTCTCGGTGATCAATACCGGGGCAAAGTACAACGACGATGTGTTTCAGTTTTCAGTCGGCCTTAACGGCGTGGGTACCAAGGCGGTGAACGCGCTTTCGGTATACTTCCGGGTGGTAGCCGTCAGGGGCGGGGAATACGCCGAGGCGGTCTTTGAGCGGGGGAAACTCAAGAGCGAGCGCAAAGGCAAGCTTAAAGACAAACAGAAAGACGGCACCTATGTTGAGTTCACCCCCGATCCGGAAATTTTTACCGCTTATCAGTTTAACCTGGAATTTATTGAAAAACGGATTCAGAATTACGCCTACCTGAACACCGGCCTTACCCTTTCGTTTAACGGCAGGGAGTATCTTTCAAAGCGGGGCCTCTATGATCTTCTGTACGAAGAAACCGGCGAAGACTGCCTTTACCCAATGGGCTACTACAAGGGCGAGCATATTGAGTTTGCCTTTACCCACACCAATAACTACGGCGAGGAATATTTTTCGTTTGTAAACGGCCAGTTTACCAGCGACGGCGGTACGCATCTTTCCGCTTTTAAAGAAGGTTTTTTGAAAGGGATTCAAACCTACTTTAAAAAAGATTACCGCAGCGAGGATATCCGCGAAGGGTCCACGGCGGTAGTAGCGGTAAAACTAAAGAACCCGGTTTTTGAAAGCCAGACCAAGAACAAGCTGGGTAACTCCGACATTCGCGCCTGGATTGTGCAGGAAGTACGCGATGCCGTTGAGGACTGGCTGCACAAAAATTCCGAAGCAGGGAAAAAACTGGAACAAAAAATTCTCTCCAATGAAAGCCTGCGTACCGAACTGAACGCCGTTAAAAAAGAGGCGCGTGAAGCCGCCAAAAAAATCGCCCTTAAAATTCCCAAACTGAAGGACTGCAAGTACCATCTTGAGGACGGCATATACGGGACGGAGTCAACCATTTTTATCACCGAAGGCGATTCCGCCGCAGGCTCCATTGTCTCAAGCCGCGATGTAATGACCCAGGCGATTTTCGCCCTGCGGGGTAAAGTTGAAAACATGTACGGCAAAAAACGCGCCGCCATCTACAAAAACGAAGAACTCTACAATATGATGATGGCCCTGGGCATCGAGAACGATGTGGACGGCCTGCGTTATGCGAAGATCGTAATCGCCACCGACGCCGATTTTGACGGTTTCCACATCCGCAATTTGCTGCTTACCTTTTTTCTGTCTTATTTTGAAGAACTGGTAACGGCAGGCCGTATTTACATTCTGGAAACGCCCCTGTTTCGGGTACGAACCAAAAAAGAAACCCGCTATTGTTATTCCGAAAAGGAGCGGGACGAAGCGACTGCCGCCCTGGGCGGGCAGAGCGAAGTAACCCGTTTCAAGGGCTTAGGCGAAATCAGCCCCAAGGAATTCGGTCAATTTATTGGCGATGATATACGCCTGGTACCGGTGTCGATAAACACTCTTAAGGCCGTGCCCCAGGTACTGAATTTCTACATGGGCAAGAACACGCCGGAACGCCGGGACTATATTATGAAAAATTTGATCGAGGACGCCGGATAGCGTTATTTGTGCAGACCTTTGGTCCGGTTGTTTTACGGCTTGCCGGTATTAACTCTATCTCTCTGCTCTGCGGTAAAATATTTGAATTGGTATGTTTTTTAAAGTGTATCGGCTGCCGGGATCGCGAACATTCCGCTACCAGACTTTTCCCTGCCCCACAAAAAGGTAGACGCCAAATTTGGTCAATGTTTCCATGCCGCTGTGTTTAAGCAGAGGGCGAATCTGGGCCCACGGCAGAATTACTTCAAAACTGCCCTCCGAATAAGGGGTAATTTCGTAAGGATCCCAGTGCAGGCCCAGGCCGTCTTGTGTAACAAAAAAATTAACGCTTAATTCCGGCCTGTCGTCAAAAAATATTCCCGATGAAAGGGGCCGGCCCTCGGCAAGTTCGCTGGACTTGCGAAGCATAGCATACACAATATTGTGTACATCTTCCGACTGGAAGTCATTAAACATATCGTTAATGGTCAAAACGGTTTGGGTTTCAAGATCAAGAACGAAATAATCGGTTGTCTGAATGCCATGAGCGCCGCCGGCATAGAAATCCTTCTCCCGTTTAATCACTGTCCCCAGGCTTTGGGTGTCTTCGGGGTTTAAAAGATTGATTGTTTCATGGTATTTCCAGTTAAACGTGGCCGGAGCCTCTTCTTCCGGATTCCTGGCGGTAAGATTCGCATCCCTGAACATACCCCTTCGTTCCAAAATCAACTGATCTTTATACTCTTCCGGCGTATTTCCCCCATACAATACCTCGTTGATAAACAGGACCTGCTCCTTTGGATAATTCGCTTCAAGCAATGTCAGAACGAATTCCAGCCTTGGACTTTTTACCTGTTTTGGCTCAAAAAGCACTGAAAACGAATAGTTCTGCAGGGTAAATTTGGGCCTTTCTATGTTAGGAACACTTATGCACCCTACCATAAACAACAGAGAAGCGAGCAAGGCAAGTAGTAAGGCATACAGGTTTCTATTTTTCATATTTTAAGTATACTACAGGTATGATTCGATGGCAAGAAGACTGGTTTACCGATGCGGGGTTCTGGGAAGAGTATGCCCCAATAATGTTTGACGACGCCCATTGGGCGGAAGTACCGGAAGTGGCCGATGGCGTTACCCGGCTTGCCCGGCTCGACCTGTACAGCCCGAAAAGCGGCGCGGCGCCGGGCCCCCGGCTGCTTGACCTTTGCTGCGGCTTTGGCCGGATAAGCGCCGAGTTGGCCCGCCGGGGTTTTGCGGTAACCGGCGTTGACATCACCGAAAGTTACCTCCGCACGGCGAGGGAAGACGCCGCCGCTGAAACCATTGAGATCGAGTACCTTAACGCCGACGCCCGCAGTTTCCGCCGTCCCGGTTTTTTTGATGTAGCGGTGAATCTGTATATCTCATTCGGGTACTTTGAAAAGGCCGAAGATGATATTGCCATGCTGGAAAATATCCATGAATCGCTCAGGCCGGGTGGAACGTGTATCATTGAAACACTGGGCAAGGAAATTGCGGTCCGGGACTTTGTTGAGGCCGAGTGGTTTGAACGGGCCGGCTGGACCGTGCTTACCGAATACGAGCCGGTGGATTCCTGGACACGGCTAAAAAACCGGTGGATACTGATCAAGGAAGGCAGGCGCATCGAAAAAATTTTTACCCAACGGCTTTATGCGGCCTCGGAACTGCGGCGCTTGCTGCTGGACGCCGGCTTTGCCTCGGTTGATATTTACGGCGACTGGGATGAAAGCGCCTACGATCAGCAGGCCGCCAAATTGATAACCGTTGGACGAAAAAAAACATAATTGAGCCGGTTTTGAAACTGCTTCTTACCCTCAATTTACCCAGCGCTACTGTCGCCTTTTGATTTGACAAACGCCGCCATGCGGAAATCGTCGCCCTTGATGTGGTTAAGCAGCCAGTCGCCGATTGTAGTGGTTACGATGCCAAGCATTTCCTCGGTTGGACCTTCCTTTACCAGCCGGTTGGTTAATTTGCTTACCGCAGCTTTGAATTCGTCATGATACCGCTTATGCACCAGATAATCGGGGTAATCGTACTGTACCTGGAGTTTTTCTTCGGTTGAAAAATGCATGATTGTATAGCCGGTAAGGAAATCGAGGGTTTTAAAAATTTCGTCCTGCCCTTTTCCCTTCTGCGCAGCTTCGATTATGCTGTTCAAGGCAGCTACAAGCTGTTTGTGCTGGTCATCAATTTTAGCGTGTCCTGTTTCAAGGCTGCTGTCCCATTGATACGCCATAAAATCCTCCTTTGGTTTGTTGACGCCCGCCTTCAGCGCAACGACGCTGCCCGGATGCGAAGGGCCCCCCTCCCCTACCCCGCTCCGCGGCTGGCTTGGCGGCTATTCGCTGCGGTTAATCGTTGCGCTGCCGGGAGCTTCATTCCAGCGGAGGAAAATAGCCCGTACTGTCCCGTCCGGATCGTTCCATAAGGTACACTTCCGCTTCTACCGGAAGCCACGATCTGCCGAAATCTGTCGGCAGCCGCGACCGGTAACTTACCGTATACAAGCCCACAGGGGTAGAGGCAATATTTTCGATTACTTCCCGTATCCCCTGGGGACGGTAGAGGGGCAAGGCGCTGCCGCCGGTTTCTCTGCATAAATAACGGATTTCTTCGGAGGGAACGCCGCCGCCTACAATAACGGCGTTGAATACAATACCGTTATTGGCAAGGTAGGCCGCCATCTCGGAAAGGCTGTACTGTTCAAAAGCCAAGCCGCCCACGCTGCCAGACCCAACGTATACCACCGATCGCTTCTTTTCACCGGGCAAGAGGTCTGTGGCTGCCAGCCGCAGCCCCAGATCAAAACGCCAGCGGGGACTGTACGAAGCGGCGCTGCCTCTGGCGGCGGTTTCCAGGGCGTTTTCGTGCCGTTCCTTTTGGGGCTGAACGCCGGCGGAAACAAGCGAAATAATACGCCCCTGCGCTCCCAGGGTGCCGTTTATATCCCGCGCCGCCGCAGCAAGATCATCCCGCAGGGACGCCGTTAATGGCGAACGTTCCATTAACAGCGAAATATCGGCGCGGCTGGAACGGTAGGCAGGGCTCAGGAAATTTTGCTCACTTACCGTATTCCCGCCTTCACTCAACAAGAAATTGAGTCCTTCAAGCCCAAGAATGGGCCGGCGCAGTCTGTCCTCTATCCGCAGTTCCACCGTTACCAGGGGGAACTGTTCCACATATACCCGCTCTATTTGCACAAAAAGCCCGGAGGCAAGATCGTCAAAACGTGTCAGTACCGATACCTCGCCCGCGGCGAAATTTACCGCCAAAAGGTTGCCGTTCCGGTCCATATCCGCGCCGACTATGCGGTTTTTGGGATTTCCCGCAACCCCCAGTTCGCGTACAATAGCGGAATCGGTATCGATAAGCAAGACCCGGTTGGTATCCGCCGCAAGAAGCCTGCCGTCAGAAAGGAAACGGAGGCTTTCAGGCCCGGTAAGCCCTTCGCCGGTAAGCACTCCCAAATAGTTTCCGTTGGAGTCAAACATATAAATTTGCTTTGCCGCCGAATCCGCAGCATAAATCCTGCCGTTGCGGGCGGCAATACCGCTGGGTGAAAGAAATCCGGGAAAAAAGGCGGTTTTAAGGCCAAAGGACAGTATAAAAGCTCCATCGGGATCGAATTTGGAGATACGCTGGTTGCCGTAATCCACTACATAGAGATACCCTTCTTCATCAATAGCAAGATTTTGGGGGCCGACAAACATACCGTCTCCCAAACCCTTGGAACCGATGTAGGACTGCCAGTCCCCGTGGGAATTGAGTACGCTTACCCGGCCTCCACGGAATTCGGAAAGGTAAAGCCGGCCATCGAGTCCCCTTACCAGATCGTAGGGGCGGTCAAAGCCATTGAGCGGACCTCGCTTGCGTTCCTTTACCACCCCGTTGACATCGATTCTTACTATCTCGTTGCTGCCGTAGGCCACTACCCACGCGGAACCATCATCCACCGGCAAAACCGCCGTAGGCTGGCGGTACAACACATAGTCCTCGTAATGGCCGGGGTAGCGGCCAGATTCGATATAACGAACATCGTCGTTTGCTACGGGCAACAGGAAACGGCGGTTTGCCACCGTTTCGATACGGTTTACCGCAACCATTCCCGGCCCGCTGTTCCGGCCATAGGCTTCGGCGGCGGCCCGCCACTGGCGCAGAGCGATTTCCTCCAGCCCGGAGCGGTAATAGGCTTTGCCAAGCCAATCAAGAAGAATCGCCTCGCCGGGCCTGAACGAAAGCGCCCGTTCAAAAGAAAGTATCGCTTCATTAAAGGCATAGCGATTATAGGCCTGAACGCCTATGCGGAATTCCTCGGCAGCGGTGATTGCATTGGTATCACCGCCGCCTGAGGCATAGCCGCGCCTTGAGGCTTCTGCGTCCGGTTGGCCTGGCGGGCCGCCGTCCGGCGCGGTTTGGGCCGCAAGAAAGGCCGTAAGGGAGAACAGAAACAACGCGGCGACAAGAACCCGTTTTTTCACAGAACCTCCCCGCTGGCAATCCTGAAATGGTTCTTGATTTCCTTTTCATGGGGCGCAAGATCAAGCGCCCGGCGCAGCCAGCTACGGGCTTCGGGCAACTCGCCGCTCTTGTAATAGGCCCATCCAAGGGAATCAAGATAGGCCGGACTCTGGGGTTTCTTGTCAACCGCCTTCCGGCACAGCCGCAGCCCCCGCATAATATCGATACCAGCGTCCGCAAGGATATAGCCCATACTGTTAAGGGCGGTGGCGTTGTTTTCATCAAGGTCCAGGGCCTTTTCGTATAACTTAATGGCCTTCTCGTAGTGTTTCTGGATATAAGCCGCGTAAGCCAGGGTATTGTACAACTGGGCGGATTCAAAGCCGTTATGCCGCAGCCGCTTAAGTTCAAATTCGGCAAGCCCGGCGCGATTGGTAATAACGTAAATATAGGCGAGAGTCATACGGCATTGATAGGTCCGCAGCATGTCATGGCCTGCGGTAACAACCTGCTCAAGGTACAACAGGGCCTTGTCGTAGCGTTCAAGTTTCGTATAACAGAGGCCCAGATAATAGGCTAACTCAGCGTGGTCCTCGCTTTCAAATTGATCGGTGTTTACCAGCAGAAGTTCCTGTAAAGCTTTTTCCCACCGTTTTATGCGGAACAAGCGTATCCCTTCTTTGAGCGTTCTTTCCGCCGGGGGGGAGTCGTCTTTTTTTTCAGTACCGGACGCGATGCCGGCAGGACGGTCTTCCGTACGCCTCGCCGCGTGTTCCTCCGGTGTTTCCCTCCTGCTATACCCAGCCGTGTAAAAAAACCGCTCATTGATGACTGGTTTTTCGCCTTTGGGACGGTTTACCCCCATTATGGTTTCCCCCTCCGTTTAACCGATTCCAGCGAAACCGGATGCACAAAAATGGCGCTCATTGAGGCCATTTTGCTGTTTACCGCATCCCAATCGGAGCCCGGCTCCGGCTCGGCGCCGATTGTTCCCGCACGGGCAAAACAATACCGGTCCCCGTCGGGCGCCTCGTAGGTATCTATACGATCATTATAGTACCGTAAAGAGGGAAAAGCATTAACCAAGGCGGAAGGCGCTTTTGCATTGTTGGGGATATTTACATTTATAAAGGAATCGGCCTTCCAGAACGCAGCCATTTCTTCAAGATGATCCACCGCAAAGGAAACCGCCATTTCCCAATGCCAGTCGCCGCCTTCAACAAGGGAGAGAGCCAGCGATGGGATATTGCAGAGGCTTCCCTGCCGCGCCGCCGCCGCCGTACCCGAGTACACAATGTCGGTTCCCAGATTTGCCCCCCTGTTTATGCCTGAAATAACAAGATCGGGAGGGGAAAGCTCCGCGCCGCAAGCATGTTCCGCAAGTATACTCAGTTCAGGAATTCCTCCCAACAGGGCAAGCACCACACAATCAACGGGAGTTCCCCCGCAGGACCAGGTATCCGTTTCGATCTCGATAAGTTTGCAGGGGCCGCTGAGAAATGAAATGGAATGGGAAAACCCGGAACGGTCGGAAGAAGGGGCAATTACAAAGACCCGGTGTCCCGCTTTCCTTAGAGCGCCGGCAAGCAGCCGGATTCCCGGAGACGCGATTCCGTCGTCATTGGTCAGCAGGATTCTCATATGCCACCTTGTTCGGCACAATACGGCTCCCCGTTGCAAGCCGTACCTCGTAAATCGCCGGATGAAAACCGAATATCCGCTCGTAATCATCAAGCCGCTTTTTGTACTCGTTCACCGCATCGTTTCTGATTACCGTATAGGTACAGCCGCCAAAGCCCTGCCCCGTCATTCTGGAACCGATAATACCGCTGGTTTCCTGGGCCCGCTTCACCAGCCAGTCAATTTCCGGGCAGCTTACCTCGTAAAGGTCCCGCAGGCTTTCGTGGGAATGAAAAATAAGCCGGGAAAGCCCCGGCATATCCGCCTTGGTCAGGCAATCTTCGGCATCGTATACCCTGCGAATCTCTTGCACAACATGCATGCTTCTTCGGCGTATCTCCTCGGGAAGATTCCCCATAGACTCCACCAGGTCTGTGGCGGCAAATTCGCGGAAACTGGTTCGTTCGCGTTTTTGGGAAAGCAGGTCAAGACCGGTTTTGATGTCTTCCCGCCGGTTTTTTAGTTCATCCTCAACCCCTGCACGGGGCACGCGGGAATCCATTAAAAGGATTTTGTGGCGGGCAAAAGGGGATTTGATTTTCCGTACCGTAAGATCCACCTCGTCAACCAGCAAAAACTGATCCTTCCGGGCGGAAAGCCCGATAAGGTAATCAACAGGACTTGGGTCCTTTCCAAAGAGCAGGGCGTGGGTGGCGACAATCCGCTTAAGCAGTTCCCGGTCATTGATTTTGGCGTGAAAGAATCCACGCAAGGCAACCGCCGAGGCAAGCTCAATGGCTGATGAAGATGCCAGCCCTACCTGCTGGGGAATATCCCCGGCTATGGTAAAATTTAAACCTTTAACGGGAAAACCCAGTTCGGCGAAAATATGAATGGCAACTTTAATATAATTGGCCCAGCGATCTTCCCGTTTGTATTTGAGATTAATCAGGGTGGTTCGTTTCCGTTCCCCCAGATCGGCGGCAAAAAATCGAAGCGAATTATCCTTCCTGATACTCACCGCCACCCGCATCAAGCGGTCGATGGCGGCGGAAAGGTACAAACCGGCTCCCGGTTCCCCATGCTCCCCCAGGAAATGAACCCTGCCGGGGGCCTCCGCAATGACAACAGGTTCGGATCGGTCTGCGCCAAGTTCGTATTCCGTATGGTGAAGGGGACCGATATCCAACATTTATTATTGACCTCACATTTTTCTTGATGGTGGGGTTTTGCCCCAAAGGCCCCGCATTGAGCCTTCCGAAAACCATTGTACAGGAAATGCCATTTTTATTCAATAAAAAACCACATAAAAATTGAAGGAAATTGAACTGATGCAAAAATAGGCTGTTATTTAGTGAGGTAACTGCAAAACACCGTTTTGCAAGGTTAGCCTTGCTGAATTTTTCTATAACTACGGATAAGGTCCGTGTTGTGCAAGCGGCTCAATAATTCCCATTTGTTTGGCGGCTGAAGTTTCCGAACACATTAATGAATAAAATTCGTCCATGCTCGTTTCTTGCCGGGCGGCAATGGAATTTCCTTTTTTCCCAGGGCCAGGGTTTTGAGGAGCCAGGCCATGTTCCTGCCGGAATTTTCCATAATAAACCGGCCCTCCAGGTCTTCTTCCATCTCCTCCCGGCTGTTGCCGTGGATAACCCCCCAATAGACCGAAGGAACAACTACCGCCCGCGACAGGTTCAGGTAACTGTGTAACTGGTGAAATGCGCTGACTCCCCCGGAACGGCGGCAGGAAACCAGCGCGGATGCGGCCTTGAATTCAAGATTCAGCCCGGCAAAGAACAGCCGGTCCAGAAAACATTTAAAAGCGCCGGCAATACTCCCGTAATACACCGGCGAGCCGATGATAATCCCGTCCGCCTCGTTAACCATTTCTCTGGCGCGGTTAACCAAGTCGCCGTCAAACACGCAACGGCCCAATTCCCTGCATTTCTGGCAGTCAATACATCCCTTTAGGGTACTCGCCCCGGCCTGGACAATTTCAATTGCAATTCCCTCGCTTGCAAGCTCGCCGGCCATGATCTCGATGCCGCTCTGGATTACCCCGTCTGAATGCGGACTCCCGTTAAAAGCAATGACTTTCATAGTACCTCCCTATTGTGTACAAGGTAATCCAAAAATCAGGCCATGACAATAAGGCTGTCCGCAAAAAGGCAAAAACCCGCTTAGAGCCTGTTCAAAATCTGGGATTTTGGCGTTGCAAACGCCAAAATTCTACCTTGCAGGCTCAAAAAGAGCCCGAAAATCGGGATTTTTGCGGTTTATTAACCTCAAAAATCCACAATTTGAACAGGCTCTTATGCGTCCAATCCTTCATCTCCCGGAGTGTTTCCCCATAAGCGATGAAAACACAACTGCGCCGGTAATCACGCCGCCGCCGGCTATTACCGAAAGGGCTGGCCGTTCGCCGGTTACCAGCAGCACCCAGACGGGATTCAGCACCGGTTCAACTGTGGCGGTAAGCATGGCCTGGACTGCGGGAACCCTCCGAATACCAAAGGCAAAGAGGGCCGACGCCGCGCCTATCTGAAAAATTCCCATGAAAAGAATGCTCACCACATTGCCCGCGCTTATCGAGGGCGGATACAGAAAGAAAAAGGGAATTGAAAAAAGGATCGTGGTAATATGGGCGCTGATCATTATGCCGGCAGGACTGCCGTCTTTCTGCATCCGCATAAGCACAGAGTTTGCCCCAAAGGTAAGACCGGAAACCAGAGCGATAAGATCGCCCAAAAGCGATCCCGCCGCAAGGCCGCTTCTGAATACAAGGAACATGCCCAGGCTTACCAGAGCAAGGGCCGTCCACTGCTCCCAATGGGGCTTTTCCCGCAGAAAGAACCAGCCAAGAAGCGCCGCCCAAACCGGCGCGGTATATTGCAACAGAATGGCATTGGCGGAAGCGGTAAGTTTATTGGCGGTAACAAACAGAATCATCGTTGCGGCATAACAAAGGCCGGAACAAACAATGACCGGCAAGGTTCCCCTGCCGCTGTTCCGTACCGGTGAACAGCGGCGGAGCGCCAGCAAGAAAAAAGCGGCCAACAAGCTCCGGCTTCCGGCTATCAGGACAGGATGCCAGTTTACCAGCTTGATAAAAAGGCCGCTGGTACTCCATAGCACCGCGCAGAGGAGAATCGCCCCCTGACTGGCCCATCGATGTTCTTTATGTATTGGATTCTGGGCGATCATGCAATAATTTTAATAGCTTCGTCACGGTTCAGATTCATAACTTTATGTGCGGTAGCACAAGAATAGCTAATACAATCGTGATACCTAGCATGATAGCAAGCATTATCAAAAGCTCCTTTTTGGTACTACCTTCTATCCATGATAAGTCAATTGGCCTCCCCCCGCCCATATGACCGCTTCCTTGATAGCCCCGTTGTGACCGCATCGCGTCAGTGTTTGACAACAGACAGTCCATATCATATTGACTGCTTACCCGGTCAAAATCATGCCGGGTACTTATCGCCGTCCGGCTTACCACATTCCCGACATACTTCCTAAGTGACTAAGCATCTAATTCCCTCCTATGTTGTTCACATAACGAAAACCAAAATTGTTTTTCTTCGTAAAATGAGAGGCTGTTGCAAAACTTCAGTTTTGCAACAGCAACCTCTTAAAAATGCATGTTTCGTAAGGCTTTAGCCTGAGAAACTGCAAGAGCCTGTGCAAAAGTAACCGACTTTTGCAACAGG
>JAITHQ010000263.1 GCA_031279925.1 Treponema sp.
CGAAGATCATGGCGCATTGCATGAGGGAGGCGAACCGGAAAGTGGGTGAAGCCCGCGAGGGGAGGGGGAACCGGTATGAATACCGGGTGCATGTGAATCACGCGGTCGGGGTATACCAAGACGGGTTGATAGAGGTGGTGATGACGAAGGGAGGAGGAGCGCGTGCGCGGGTGATGAGGGCGCTGGTAGGGGAGATAGAGTGGCGAGTAGTGCCGGTACGCCCTGACCGGGAGGTTCCCCGGAAAGAGACCTCCCGGCAAGCGCGGTTTCACCACAAGCATAAATCTAACTGTTGAGGGGCTGAGGGGGAAATCCTTAAGTTGTTGACAGTGGGACAGCACCCCCCTGACGCGGGTCGAAGGGGAACCGGTCAGGTGCAAAGCCGCCACACCCCGTAAGATGGCTTACGCTTTCAGAATGAATTTATTTCTGCTTCCCTTTTGAGTAGTGTGAACACGCCCTAGCGTCCGTGGCAGTATTTATATTTTTTTCCTGAGCCGCAGGGGCAGAGGTCGTTTCTGCCTACCTTGGGCTGGCTGCGTACCACTGTGGCGGCTTCGGGGTGCGAGGCCGTCTGCATTGCCGATTGACCGCCGCCGAAGGAGCCTATGCTGCTGTGACTGGCGGATTGGGCTGTGGCCAGGGAGCGGCTCACCGGCCTGCGGGCCTGCCCGTCTTCGCCGCCGGCCACCTGAATGCGGATCAAGTGCAGCCGCGAGGCGATCTCGTAGCGAATTTCTTCAACCATGCGGTCAAAAATCTGGAAACCTTCAACCTTGTATTCGGTAAGGGGGTTTTTCTGGGCATAGCTGCGCAGATACACGGCTTCCCGCAGGGCTTCCATATTTTCAAGGTGGTCAAGCCATTTGCGGTCAACGGCATAGAGATAATTATCCCGAATAAGGGCGTTAAGGTAGCCCTGCCCTATAAGGGCCTCCTTTTCGCCAATGTCCTTTTCAAGATCGGCGGCAATCCGCTGCTCGAGTAAATCGGGGTTTTTGGTTTCAGCGCTGTCCAGCGCTGGTTGATAGCCGAATTTGACGCGGAGCTGCTCGGCCAAATCCTTAAACGCCGCATTTGCATCCCGCTTCTGGCTGCGGCTGAATTCTTCGATTAAACCGGCAAGCATGTCGGCGCTTGCTTCGTTCACCCGTTTTTTCAGGTTCCCGTCCAGCAGAATGGCGTCCCGCTGTTCATAGATGAATTTACGCTGCTGATTAAGTACATCGTCATATTCAAGCAGGTGTTTGCGAATATCGAAATTCCGCTCTTCGACTTTTTTCTGGGCGTTCTCGATGCTTTTGTTCAGCCAGGGGTGATAAATCGGCTCGCCTGGGGCCATGCCTATTCTCGACATGATGTTTTTCATCCGCTCGCCGCCAAAAAGCCGCATCAGTTCGTCATCCATCGAAATAAAAAATTTACTCCTGCCCGGATCTCCCTGCCTGCCGGAACGCCCCCGAAGCTGGTTGTCAATACGGCGGCTCTCGTGCCGCTCGGTGCCGATGACATATAGGCCCCCAAGGGATTTTACTTCCTCATAATCTGTTTTCCATTTTTCGTATTCATCATGGTAGATTTCGGCGTATTGTTCGGGGCTTGCTCCGGTTCCGGCGCGTTTACGGGCGCGGTGTTCCGGGCTGCCGCCAAGTTTTATGTCCGTACCCCGTCCCGCCATGTTAGTCGCAATTGTTACCGCCCCTTTCGCGCCCGCCTCCGCAATGATCATCGCTTCCCTTGCATGGTTCTTGGCGTTCAGCACCTCATGGCGAATCCCCCTCCGGGTAAGCAGGGCGGAAATCTTCTCGGACTTTTCGATGGAGACCGTGCCTACCAGCATGGGCTGCCCTTTTTTGTGCGCGCCGGCAATCTCATCGCATAACGCTTTATACTTGTCATGCTCGTTCAGGTAAACCACATCGTCCTCGTCAAGGCGGGCCACCGGCAGGTTGGTGGGTATAACCACAACATCGAGGCTGTAAATTTTGCTGAACTCTACGGCTTCGGTATCGGCAGTACCGGTCATGCCGGATATTTTTTTGTAGAGTCTGAAATAATTCTGAAAGGTAATGGTTGCCAAAGTACGGTTACGCTGGGCGATCTTGATCCGCTCCTTGGCTTCGATAGCCTGATGGAGGCCGTCGGAATAGCGCCTGCCATGAAGAATGCGTCCGGTAAACTCATCAACGATCTGCACCTGACCGTCCTGTACCACATAATCAACATCAAGATGAAAAAGCTTGTGGGCCTTGAGCGCCTGGGTGAAGTAGTGGAGATATTCAAAATTTTCCTCATCTACAATCGCCCCCTGGATAAGGTTGCGCTTTTGCAAAATTTCTTCGATGCTGGCAAGTCCCTGATTGGTAAAGGAAACGTTTTTGTTTTTCTCATTGATTTTATAGTCACCAATTACTTCCTCGCCCTGGGTTTCATCGGGGTATTCCCCGTTTTCTTTTTTCTGAACTTCCTTGAGGCTGCCCAGTAATTTATCAACCTCGGCGTATTTAAACGTATCATCCTCAGCCGCCCCGGAAATAATAAGGGGAGTGCGGGCCTCATCAATCAAGATTGAATCGATTTCATCTACGATACAGAAGTTGTGCCCCCGTTGGACGCGCCCGGCGATGTCGCGGTGCATATTGTCGCGCAGATAGTCAAACCCAAATTCGTTATTGGTACCATAGGTAATGTCGCAGGCGTAGTTTTCCTTGCGGCGGGCATTATCCATGTCGGAAAGGATTGTTCCTACGGTAAGGCCAAGGTAACTGAAAATGGGACGCATCCACTCGGCATCGCGGCTGGCAAGGTAGTCATTTACGGTGACGACATGGATACCCTTGCCGGGAATGGCATTGAGGTAGGCCGCCGCCACAGACATTAGAGTCTTGCCCTCGCCGGTTTTCATTTCAACGATTTTACCCTGGTGTAACACAATGGAGCCAAGCGCCTGTACATCGTAGGGACGCTCTCCGAGACACCGCCGCGCCGCTTCCCGTGCCAGGGCAAAGGCTTCCGGCAGTATAAGGTCAAGGCTCTCTCCTTTTTCGTACCGCTCCCTGAACAGCGCCGTCTGGCGGGGGAATTCATCCGCAGGCAGGCCAACAGCCCAGGATTCCTTTTCATTCACCGAATGTAATATAGGTAACAAAGCCTTAAGATCACGTTCATGTTGGGAACCGAACAGGGCTTTAACAAATTTTTCCAGCATGGAATTACTGTAACGTTTATAAGGGTGATTTACAAGCGCTCGTAACAGGGCTAAAGAAACGGTTTACCGCCGCCATGAATCCCGGCTATAGGTCATTCGTTCTTTTTTTATTCGTGCGGAGGGGTTTAATACCCCGGCTGCAATTCCTTATCAAGAACAACCATGCCCCGCTGCTTGCGGCGGGTATGGTTGATTGGCCGGGGATTCGCCGCCGCCCGCAGCTGCGGCAAGGCCGTCTTCCTTAATATGTTCAGATTTTTAGCCCGTGCCCCCGGATCACCCGTGCCGCATCCTCCAGAAACAGTATGTCCAGGCTCCGGCGCAGCCGGTTTTCTATCAACAAGCCCTTGTATACTCCGGTAAAACTCCTGGGCGCTCTTAGAGCCTGTTCAAATTGTGGATTTTTGCTGTCAATAGACCGCAAAAAACCACAATTTGAACAGGCTCTAAGAAGCGCTGATTGCGGACTTTAGTCCGCATCCTCGATTGGATTTAATCAGCGCTTCCCTGGCGCGAAAACATATATAGTTGATCCCTTTAAGAATAACTAAAGAAGGTCCACGGATTACATGGATTAACACGGATTTCAGTTCCCCAGAACCGGTATAATCCATGAAAATCCGTACAATCCGTGGATTTTTCAAGAATTCGCCTGTTCCATGGCAAGAAGCTAAAATTGAGCTTCGTCTTTATTAAGTGGATTGAGCCTGTTCCAAAACCCCTAAATGAATAGCTGGAGGTACTTCAGGGCGGCCAGACATAGTACCGCGGCCATTAACACAAACGATACTTTCTTGTACCCTTTCACCTATATTGAACG
>JAITHQ010000180.1 GCA_031279925.1 Treponema sp.
CTTCTTTAAAAGTGTGCCCCGCGTCTTTATACTTTATTACACGCAGCCTAAATTTTTTATCGTATGCCATTCTTTATTATACCTTTTGTTTTAACTAATTGCAAGTAGATTTACTATAATCAGGTAACACTTTCCGAGCCGCACAACAGCTGGTGGAAAGCCGAACAGGGCCAGGTTACAATTAACTCCCTTGCGGCGGAATCCGCGCAGATTGTGGTTACTCCCGCTGAAATAGGAGCAACTTTTCGTTATGCCAAGGTGAGTAACTACAACGATGACCCGGTATTTGGCACAACGTCCAGTTTTGATATGGCCAACAATGATTACCTGTATATTGAGATTACCAGCAAAGGGGGAAATGTCCTTTATTATTTCTTCCAGGTAAAACTTGAAAACAGCAACTTTGGGATAAAGGTACAGGCAGCCAATAATACGGCCAAACTTGCGGAACCGAATAAGGATCCTTGGCTGGCTGAGGCAGGGCAGCTATTGCTCCCCCCAACCACGACGGGCGATGTAACGGTCACAGTTTTTAAGGATTATGGTGAACAAACCATTAAGTTTGCCCGAACCGGCACCGGCGGCGGAACTCCAACATTCGAAGCTGGAACCGATACAGACGCAACCACGGTTACCAAAGATTATTCTTTTGAAGACGGTGATAATCTTTTTATAGGAGTTACCGAAAAAGGCGGTAATTATAAAATGATTTATAAAATCGCCGTGATAATAAAAAACAATGTTGCCACGCTTTCAGCTCTACAAATTGGCGATCATAGCCAGAGTTCTCTGGGTACGCCGCACGTAATTTTTGGTCAGGCGGCGAGGACAACTATTACTTGGGCTGACCGCAAGATGGCTGCCCAGATTGTGGCAACGGTTACGACAGGCAGCGGCGCTGCTGTCAAATACGCTGTTTCCAGAAGAAAACAATTAACTACGCCAGTTTTTGGCGCTGTCGAAACCTTTGATTTTGATTACGGTTCCACCTGGCTTGATATTCAGGTTACTGCGGAAAACGGCGCTACCATCAATTATTACCGGTACAGAATAAATGCGGGTTCAGCGGACAATACTCTTACTACCAATCCAATCACCATCGGTACAACATCAGCAACACGGGGTACTCCAAATGCGGCGCCTACTTCGGCGACTGCGGTGATTGTTACACTTACCGACCCTCAAACCAATATCACCATTACCGGCGCAACTCCAACTAACGAGCATGCAACTCTAAAATACGCCAAGACCACCGTTGAAGCGGATACGCCTGTTTTTGGTACCAACGCGGCCTTTAGTTTTGCAAAAGGCTCTTCATGGCTTTATATCGAAGTGACTGCGCAAAATGGTGTATCTACTACTTACCGGTTCAGGGTTGCGGCAGGAAGCATCGGCAATAGCCTGAATACGGTTAGTGCCGGAGCCCAGTCGCTGACCCCCAGCACGTCAAATGCCAATAGCGCCAATGCGGTAGCGGTAGAAGTTCTGCTGGCCACACCCCTGTCCGCTGCGGCAATATCCGCGACAGGCAGCAGTGGAGCGGCTATTAAATACGGAACCAGCAGTTCGGACGCCGCGCCTTCGGTATATTACAATATCGGGGATGCCAGAACATGGGATTTTGGTTATGGCTCAACATGGATATTCTTTGAAGTTACCGCAGAAAACGGCACCGCAGCTTATTACAAGTTTGTGCTTCGCGTGGGAAGCGCGGACAAGGGCCTTGGTTCCCTGAGCGTTAAAGGCGTTCCTGTTACCAATTTGGGAACTCCTGGAGCCGCGCAGAATGTTACCGCCGCAAACAGGGGCGAGGTAAGTATTTCCGGCCCGCTGGGCGCCAATACGGAGATAATTGCCGTTGCAGCGCCAGCTACCGCTACGGTTGAATGGGCCAGCGCGAGGGCTGGAACTGGCAGCAGTGTAACTCTTAATGGAAGTTATGGTACAGCTCCGGTTACTTTTGGACAAAGCGGGTACTTTAACTATAACTTGTTGGTTGTCCGGGTTACATCGCAAAACGGCGTATCGGACTACTACGTAATAACGGTAAGCACGGTACCCTAAGAGCAGCGCTGATTGTATGCGAAGAGCTTGGCCGTCTGTAAGCGGTCAGGCTCTTTTTTGATGATAGAGCCAGTGTGAACATGCATTCGCCGGATGAATCATTTTGAAGGAATAATCATACGAAGCATAGGGGTGGTACACGCATACGCACAAATAGGGTTAACTCAATCTGACATATACCATAAGCCGATATACATATTTGATGGAGGTGAAGGCATAGGAACAAAGAAAACATCCATGATTTTCTGTTATTAGTATAGTTAATACACTTAATAAGGACGAAGCTCAATTTTAGCTTTTTGTTATGCTAGCTTGCGCTTTTATCGCGTTCCGTAAAGCTGGGGTTATTGCTCTTAAGGGGAACAATTATACATCATGCAGAACAAAAATGATATACGGTCATTCATACTTACAAGGTATATTCAAGATTGTATTTTGACATCTAAACCGAAGAAGCCGTTTCTTTAAGCAGCCGCTGCCGTTTTTCTTCGGCGGCGGTATGGAGCCGGTCAAGTTCTTCCATTATTGCGTCAACGGCAGCCTGTTTTTTGTCCTCGATTCCGGCGGCTTCCGCGGCGGCCCTGGCTTTGTCACGAAACCACGCGCAGGAATAAACCGGGCCGGCTGTAACGCGCAAAAGGTCGCTGCTTACCGCATCGTTTATCATATCGGTTTTCTGCACATGGAGGATTTCGCCGTTTAAGGCCACGCAGCACATATAGTCAAAGGAGCGGATGTAGGAATCTATCTCGCGGACGCCTTTTTTGCTTGAAGAATCCCAGGCACGGTAGCGGGTCCCCGACGGAAACACCAGCACCAGCTTGCCTTGTACTTTTAGATCGTTAAGCGCCTTCAGGGCGGCACGGTTGATGGCGTTGCTGCGGACAATTTCGGCGTGGTCCTTTTCGGCGTCAAGGCCCTGTAATGAACGGCTGGGGTAAATGACAATGCGGGTATAGGCGCTGGCAAAGGCGGCGACAACGGGATTGTCCTCGTTCAGCTTCATGCCGGCAACGGCGACAAGATTTTTGGCTATGTCTTCTCCCCGGCCTCCGGCCCGCCGCGCCAGCAGGGAAAAAATCGTCAAATCGAAATTGCTGTAATGTTCAAGGAGCAGCAGGCAGGATTTTCCCGTTTCTGCTTTTGTCAATAATTCCTCAAGATTCTCCATGCCGTCCATGCCGGAACCGGGGAGAATTAACGATGACGCCATTTCATCCAGAATGGGAAGGATATTGTCATCGCCCTCCTGATACACATTGTGTTCGGTTACTACCGTCGCCACCTTTGTCAGTGACATGGCTTTTTTTATCTGTTCGCGGAAAGCGGTTGCCAATGTATCCATATTATTCCCCCCACAGCCTGATTAGTTCAATGACGAGTTTACAGGCGGCGCACATTTCGCTTACCGAAACCCACTCAAGGCGGCTGTGAAAATTCCGGCCCCCGGTAAAAATGTTCGGGGTAGGAATACCCAGCTCGGTCAGGCGGGAACCGTCAGTTCCGCCTCTTACGGGCTTTAGCCGCCACACAATGCCCAGGTTATCCAGAGCCGTTTTCAGGCGTTCAAGCGCCTGCGGCTGCTCGTCAATTTTTTCCTTCATATTATAATATTGCGGCATGGCATTAACAATCACCTTGCCGCCGGGGAACTGGGCCTCTACTGTTTTGGCAAACGTATCCAGCGCGGCAAGCCGCCGCCGCATTCCCGCCTGGTCAAAATCCCGCAGAAAGACTTCAAGGCTGGCGCTTTCCAGATCGCCCTTTATTTCCATGGGGCAGTAGTAACCATAATAACCGTCTGTTGATTCAGGACTTTCCGATCGGGGCAGCAGTACGGCAACCGAAGCGGCCATAAGCGCGGCATTGGCAAGTATGCCCCTTGCGGCCCCAATGTGTATCGCCTTTCCCTTACATTCAATTTGGGCCTTCCATGCGTTAAAACATTCAGCCTCAATTTCGCCAATGGGGCCGCCGTCCAGAGTGTAACAGGTTTTTGACTTGATGGTATCCAGCGGGAAAAAAGGCAGCCCCTTGCCGGTTTCCTCGTCGGGCGAAAAAATGATCTCGACCGGGCCGTGCGGTATTTCAGGATGAACAGAAAGATATTCAACTGCCGTCATGATCTCCGCTATGCCGGCCTTGTCGTCCGCTCCCAGGAGGGTGCTCCCGTCGCTGTGAATGACGGCCTTGCCGGTTTGGGCCGCAAGACCCGGCTCCGCTGCCGGGTCCAGCGCAAGGCCGGCGGCAAGTTCGATTTTTTCACCATTGTAATTGTTGATCAGGCAGGGCTTAACATTTTTACCTGTGACATCGCTTGCCGTGTCAATGTGGGCAAGAAAGCCAACCGAAGGGGCGTTTTCTTTTCCCGCATCCGGCGGCAGGCGGGCTATCACATAACAGTGATCGGTTAACTCCACATCCGCAAGGCCCATCTCCAGCAGCTCATCCCGCAGGGCCTTTGCCAATTCCCACTGGCCAGGGCTTGAAGGAGTTGCCTCAACATGGCGGGCGCTTTCAGTCCAATAACGGACATACCGCATAAAACGCGGCGTCAGCAGATGTTCAAGCTGACTATCCTCAATTTTCGCTATGGGATTCATATATTGACTTACAATTATATAGCAATACCGGTATTCTGTAAATCGCAGCCAGAGTTGTTACGGGCCAGAGGATTGGAAAAATTTCCAAAAATAATACAAGAGACCCAAAAACGCATGTTGCAAGTTTTTTGCTTTTTGCCCACAATAGTTGTATGTCTGTTCCTTCTTACCCTGAATTTGCTCCTGTAGACATCGATCTAAAGGACAGCCTGCATCCTCGTCTTTCCCTGACCGCAGACGGTGTTTCGGAATTTACTTTCTCCGGTTTGTATCTCTTTAGGCAGCGTTACCAGTACCGCGTTTCCCGCGGGCCGGACGGCGGTTTTATTATTTCGGGTCAACAGCCTGCCCTCACTAGCCCTGGAAAAAATTTTTTTATGACGCCCTGCGGCGCACCGGATCGGGATACTCTGGAATCGCTTTTTGAAAGCCATGATTACTGGAAAAATATTTCTTCATCCGTGCTGTCTTCGTCCGCCGATCAGCTTCAGCGCTGGGGAATTGCAGTTAACGAAGACCGTGACAATTTTGATTATCTGTACTTTCGCAGCGACCTTGCGGAACTGACCGGCAAGAAGTACCACAAAAAGAAAAATCTGGTGAACCAGTTTGTGAACGCCTATACTCACCAGGGGCAGCCTCTTACGGCGGAACTGATTCCCCGTGCCATGGAAATTCTGGAACAGTGGAAGCAGGACAAGGGCGGGGAAGGCGACTACCAGGCGGCCAGGGAAGCGCTGGAACTGTTTGAGCTTCTTAAACTGAAAGGCGCCATTTATTTTGCCGATGGAAAGCCCGCTGCGTACTGCCTTGGCGAAAGCATTGCAAAGGGAAAAATGTTCGCCATCCATTTTGAAAAGGCGGTTGACGCATACAAGGGAATCTACCAGTTTATGAATCAGGCATTTGCGGCGTCTCTGCCCCGTTTTTTTACCTATATCAACCGGGAACAGGATTTGGGTGACGAGGGCCTTAGGCAGGCAAAAATGACGTACCGGCCCGCCGGTTTTGTACAAAAATATTTTGCTACGCTAGAAAAAGGAATGGCGGCATGATGTTTTTAACCGGCTTTCACGCCATTGAAGAACGGATAAAATCCGGCGGCGCCTGCGGCCCCTTGCTGCTGGCAAAGGCCGGTCCACGGGCCAGGGAACTTGTTACCCTGGCGGTTAACAGCAAAATCCGTGTGGACCGTGTAGGAACATTCGATCTTGATCGCCTTGCCCCGGATCACCGGGGCATTGCCCTGCAGGTTGAAGATATTCAGGGCGGCGCGGATTTGAGCCTTGAGGAATTTATTGCCGCTCTTGGCGAACGGAAAAATGTTCTGGTCCTGATACTTGACGAAATTACCGATCCGCATAACTATGGGGCAATTCTGCGATCCTGTGATCAGTTTGGCGTAGACCTGGTACTAAGCCGAAACCGGCGCAATGCCAAACACGCCGAGGCTGTTTCCAAAACATCGGCGGGGGCCGTCTCATGGGTTCCCCAGGCTGAAACGGCGAACCTGGCGCGGGCTGCGGAAGATTTAAAACAAGCGGGCTTCTGGATTTACGGCGCCGATATGGCAGGCGGGGCTGCGTACAAAAAAGACCTGCAGGGCAGAATTGCCCTGGTACTGGGACGCGAGGGGGCCGGCATTTCCCGCCTGCTTAAAGATCGCTGCGACGCCCTGGTGGGGATTCCGTCATTGGGTAAACTCGATTCGCTTAATGTTTCTGTTGCCGCCGGAGTGCTGCTATACGAGGCCCGGCGGCAGCGAGGGTAAACGGAAAAGGTATAAAAATTGTTTTGCGTTTCGCATAACATGAGTGTTCGCCCTGGCCTGGTACAATACTGCACAAAACCCGTATCCCGTTCGCCGTTGCAAAGGAGGTTTCTTCCCAAAGCTCTTTCACGGGTTTCCATTACGCTGTGCGGAAGGTTTTATGCCGAAAAATGATTTGTATGCCCTAAAAAAACAGGAATAATCATTAAAACCGGCTTTGAAAGACGCTTCTTCAATGCCGGAACCTTTCCGTATGCCCTGCCGTGCCAGAATCAGGCGCTTCACCTGGATATACTGGTGTACTGTAGCGCCGATTTCCCTGCTGAACAGCTTATTAGGTGAAGCCTATACGGTTTAATACCCCGAGGCTTGCCGCGTCTGAAAGCAAACGTACAATGGAAGGATGAGCGGGATCATTCGAAAAGACATAATGTGTGTACACTGTCGAAGAAGGTTTTGAAAGTACCCTCGAAGGAAAACCAAAAGGACACCGGCCAAGAGCGCCGCAAGGGAAAGACGAAGCCCGTCTGGTTGCATTGGTATGCGGACCGAAGCCTGAGGGAAGAACCCGCTGGACATTGCCTTGCTTGCCGGACGGTGGACAACTCTGGCGCATACCGATACGAAGACCGTATCCCATGAGACTATCCGACGGACATTAAAAAAAACAAGCTTAAACCGTGGAGGAGCCAGGAATGGTGTATTTCGTCGAACAAAGTTCCGGGTTTGTAGCGGCGATGGAGGATATTCTTGATGTGTATACCCGGAAACATGATAAAAACCGCCCGTTGGTATGCAGGGACGAAAGCCCGAAGCGTTGATAGGGGAGGTGAGCATTCCGCTGGACCCGAATATGTCCGCAACGGAACGGGAGAAATAGTTATGTTTGTGGCACCCCTTGAAGGGTGGAGGCGTACTGAAATAACGGAGAGGATAACAAAAAAGACTGGTCTCATCAAATAACGAAAAGAGTTG
>JAITHQ010000106.1 GCA_031279925.1 Treponema sp.
CCCCCTGGCGTTACATTTTGGTTATGTTTTTTTTTTTTTTTTTTTAAAATTTTTTTTTTTTGGGGGGGCCGGGTTTTAAAAAAAATACATTAATTTTTTTGTGGCCCCCCCCCCCCCCCCCCCCCCCATGCGTATCGGCTAATTCTTTATACCATAAAGAAATACAGCGCATTTCCCGTACAGTCAGCGCTTCCGCTCAAAATACCCCTGTTTCCGGTATGCCGCCGGGATGGGTATAGCCGTGCAAGGAGCGTATATAAGGAGGAGTTATGGCAAAACTAAACGCCAAAGTTATCATGGCGAAGTGTTCCAAAATGCGGAAAGCCTTTGGCATCCGCATTGAACAGCGGGGGGACGACTGGGTGCGGACCTGGGCGTTTCCGATGGACGAACGCGAGGCAAAACGGGAGGGCTACGACGCGAACACCGTAAGCGGCAGCATGAACGCGGCGGAGGGATACCCCGGCTGTCCCCACTGCGGCGCGGTCGGATTTGCCCAGTGCCCCTGTGGAAAAATAGGCTGTGACGGCGGTCTGACTGCTTCTGGCGATTGCCTGAAGCAGACCTGCCCCTGGTGCGGAGAGACCAGCCAATACCGCACGGCGGACAGTTTTAACGTTTCAGGCGGCGGCTATTAAGCCGACGGCTATTCATTATTAAAGGAGTGAACAATGAACACCAGTCTATTATCCATCGTCAAGCAGATCACCGCCCAATACGGCGAGGAGGTCCTTGCCGACCCAAAGCGGCTCAAGTCGTTTTTTAGCGACCTTGCCAAGGACGAGTCCAAACCTCTGCGCCTGGCCTTTGGCAAATGCGTGGAAAGCGGTTATTACCGCATCCTGAAAGACACCAAAACGGCGCAGGAACGGCGGGAGGTGATAGACAGTCTGGCCCGCCGCCTGCGGGACGACGAGGGCCTGGACATTGCCCTCTGCTCCGGGGCGCTGGAAGTGCTTGCGGCGGCGATCTTTGGGGAAGAACAGATCGCGCCTGCGCCTGCCGTGGCGGTAACCCCGCCCGCACCCGCACCGGCGGCGGCTCCGTTGGAACATCCCATACCGGCGAATATGGCGCTGGTGGAAGGCGGAACGTTCAATATGGGGAGCGACTGCGGGGAAAGCAATGAGCAGCCGGTACACAAGGTAACGGTGAAGGGCTTTTACATGGGGAAGTACGAGGTAATGCAGAAGGAATGGGCAGAAGTGATGGGGAGCAGCCCCAGCTATTTCAAAGGGGATGATCTGCCCGTGGAGAACGTGAGCTGGATGGACGCAATCGAGTATTGCGACAAACGGAGCCAGAAAGAGGGGCTGAAGCCATGTTACCAAAGCGGCGGGGGGGTGATTACCTGCGACTGGAGCGCAAACGGCTACCGGCTGCCCACGGAGGCGGAGTGGGAATACGCAGCCAAGGGCGGGGGCCGGGACATTCAGGAATACGAGTATTCCGGGGGTAGCAACGCGGACACCGTGGCGTGGTATAGCGGGAACACGACACACCCGGTAGGGACGAAAGCGGCAAACAGTCTGGGGATATATGACCTGAGCGGGAACGTGTGTGAGTGGTGCTGGGACTGGTACGGGGCATATAGCAGCGGAACGCAGACCGATCCCACGGGGGCGGCTTCCGGCACGTACCGCGTGGTACGCAGCGGGTCATGGTACTACGTTGCGCGGTTCGTCCGTTCCGCCGTCCGGGACTACTTCGCCCCGTCTTTCCGGAACAACAACTTGGGCTTCCGGCTGGTTCGCTCCTGCGTTCCGCAGGGGCTGCAAGGCGGGGGGCGTACGTAGCCGTCTACCGCCGGGCCGCACCATGTTTGACGCATCACGCATGACCGGCAAAAAACGTGTGCGGAAAGCCGCTTCTATGCAGGCGGCTCATTGCAGGAATAATCCGGTATAAAACCGGTTTATTTATAGAGGGAAATTTACCCTCAATTGACTTTTTATAGGAGGAGAGCATAAATGGCGGAATTACCCATTGGCTACAGCATCAAAACAAAGGGGTTCAAGACCGTAACCGTCCTGGACCCCGAAAACGGCAAGAACTTTCTTGGCGAAGGCGGACAGGGCGCGGTATACCTGGCCGATTATGACGGCGCAAAAAAGGCGCTCAAATGGTACAGCGGGAAAAAGTTTAAAGAACCGGACAAGTTCTACGCGAACCTGGAAAACAACATCAAAAAGGGAAAGCCCACCAGCGCATTCCTTTGGCCCCTGGACATTACCGAAAAGGACGGCGAAGCCTTTGGCTATATCATGGACCTGCGGCCCAGCGAGTACAAGGACTTTTCAAAGTTCCTGATCGGTAAAGAAGGGTTTGCCAGCATAACGGCGATGGTCAACACCGCCCTGCAGATTACCGCCGGTTTCCGGGCGCTGCACAAATCAGGCTACAGCTACCAGGACTTGAATGACGGGAACTTCTTTATCAACCCCCAAACAGGGGGTGTGCTGATCTGTGACAACGACAACGTTTCCGCATACGGCAAGAATTCGGGCATCGCCGGAAAAGCTTGCTACATGGCCCCGGAGATTGTCGCCAAACACGCCAATCCCGACATCCATACCGACCGCTTTTCTCTGGCGGTGGTGCTGTTCCTGCTGTGGACGCATAATCACCCCCTGGAGGGCAAGGCCGCCTGTCCGGTCTGCATGGACGCGAAGCACGAAAGGACAATCTACGGCGAAAACCCGGTGTTTATCTTTGACCCGGAGGATAAATCGAACATCCCGGTCCAGGGGCTGCACAAAGGGGCGATAAGCAACTGGCCCCAACTGCCGGAATACCTGCGGGAGGAATTCACCAAAGCCTTCAGCAAAGACCTTTTGTCCAATCCGGGAAACCGCATCATCGAGCAGGAATGGCTGCGGCTCTTTATCCGTATGCGGGGAGAGATTTACAAATGCCCCTGCGGAGAGGTCTACTTTGCCGACCCCGCCGCTCCGAATCCCTGCCCGAAGTGCACGAAGGTCAACGAGTTTCCGTTGTACATCAAGACCAAACGCTACAACGTGCCGGTCCACCAGCGGACCAAACTCTACGCCTGCCACACGGAACAAGACTCCGACGATTTCGAAGCCCTTACCGGAGAAATCGCGGCGGCGGAGGGCGGTTTTGCGCTCAAAAACCGGTCCGGCAAAAACTGGATTATCACCGAAGGCGGAAACCCAAGGGCGCTTGCGCCGGACGCTTCGGCTGCCCTTAAAAAGGGCTTATCGATCAATTTTGGCGGCGGAACCGCTGAAATCATATAACACATAAGGAGAACAAACATGGCGCTTACAGACAAAATTGAAATTCCCCGGCGGACGATGGTACTGTTTTTTGTCATCGATACATCGGGAAGCATGGAAGGGAAGAAAATCGGCTCGGTGAACGCGGCGATTGAGGAAGTAATTCCGGCAATCAAGGAAGTTTCCGATGAAAACGCGGACGCGCAAATCAAGATTGCGGTGCTGGAATTCTCTTCCGGCGCGACCTGGCATACCCCCAGCGGCCCCGTTCCGGCGGATCAGTTCCGCTGGAACGATCTGGACGCCGGGGGCGTTACCGATTTCGGCGCGGCCTGCAAAACGCTGAACGAAAAGCTTTCCACCAAGGCGTTCATGCAGGAAGCCACCGGCTCCTTTGCCCCGGCGATTTTTTTGCTTTCAGACGGCGATCCCACCGATGACTGGCAGAGCGCCCTGGCGGCCTTAAAGCAGAACAACTGGTTCAAGGCGGCGGTCAAAGTCGCGGTGGCTATCGGCGATGATGTCAAAAAAGATGTGCTCAAAGAATT
>JAITHQ010000140.1 GCA_031279925.1 Treponema sp.
CGGCGGAACCCCGATTTTTTTTACCAGCCGCCCGCCCAGGCGCACGGCAAACAAAATAATCCCAATCTGTAAAACCAGTTCCGACATTACTTCGGTAACGTTCATGAAAACTCCTTCGCCCCTAATTTAGCGGCCAACAACCGACTCAACCAGCGTCCGAAAATTGTTGTCCAGTTTTTCTTCTGTTTTTTTATCCGGGTTAAAAGCGTTGGCGTTAATATAGTGAACTCCGTTTTGCTCTGTAATAATGTCCATAGACAGGTCTCCAATCAGCGGCTGAATTTCAACTTCTTTGCCTTCTGCCGCCGGCAGCAATTCGGGTTCAGTGCTGGAGGAAAGCAAAAAAGGCTGCGGTATAATAGAAAAACCTGTTGTAACGGAACCGTTTGCGCCGCCGTAGTTTTTTATCCCTTCTGAATGAGACGCTCCAAACACCAGGCTTTCAAGTTCGGCGGCTTCGTCCGGCGCTGCCCCTCCCTGCCCGAAAGAAGAAAACAGGGATGTAAAGGGAGAAACCACTTCAAGCCCCGCGCCGGCAATTTCTTCGGCCTCTTCTGTTTCGGGAAGCGGGCTGAATTCTATTTCGCTTGCCAGTTCCTCGATACTGGATTCAGGCGGCGGGGATGCCCCCGGCGTTTCGGCTTCCTCAAATTGTTCAAGTTCCTCAAGCTCTTCAACTTCCTCAAGTTCTTCGATCTCGTCATCTTCGTTATTGTGCATGGCTTGACTCGTCTCTTCTATAGGGTTATTAACCGGCTCCAGCCCGCTTGCCTCTGCAATGCAAGGAATATTGTCAGTGCCAAAGGCAAGGCGTACATTGGATTGTTTTGCTGGTTTGTATACTTTTACGTTTCTTTTTGAAGCCGTGGCCAAAAGGCCGGGGCCGCCGGTTGTGGTTTCCGCAAAAACTTCAACCAGTGCGGCCTTATCTTCGTCATCTTCTACAACTTCAAGTTCTTCCAGTTTTTCCTCTTCGGCGGCGGCTGCCCAATCTTTCGTCAAAATGTTGGAACCGGTTTCCGCCGCAGGGACTGCGCCGCCCGCAGGATACGCCGTTTCGGTTAACGGGCTTATAGGTAAAGTATATACCGGCTGCTGTTCTAAAGCGGCCCTGCTTTTCCCTTTGCTTGCGCCGGTCTTTCCACTTCTGCCGCCAATTGCCAGTAATTCATCCCAGGCCGCGTCAATAAAACAATCAATATCGCTTTCATCTTTCCGCTGGATTTTTAAACCCCGCTTTAATTCGGCGCGTATATCTTCGCGCCGCTGTTCCAAATCTTCGGTCCAGTTTATCCAGTCCAAATCGTCCCTGTGTTCATGGAACTGTTTAATAAGGGAAAGTTGAAGCCGCCTTAAACGGTTTTGAATTACCGCTATGGGGTCTTGCCCAAGGTTAAGGCAAAGGAACACGGCAAGATATATGGTAAGGAAAAACGCGCATGGCAATATTATCCGCATGGGCCGGGGCAGCGTAAACAGGTCTTCGTTTACGATACGCCCGTAATAAAAGCCCTGAACGGTTTTTGCCGAAACAAGGGCCAGCGCGGCCCCGGAATCAGAGATAACCAGGGGGGCCAGGCCAGGCGGTTCCCTTTTCCAGATTGAAGAAGCCCCGGCAAGAATTTTTTCCGCCTCGATTCCGGGAAACCCAAAAACCATTCCCGGCGGATCGGCTGCAAGCAAAACATCTTCGCCCGGCTTTGTTCTGCCCGCAATGGCAAGCTGTTCCGGCACGGCCCAGGCGGAAACGGCAAACAGCGCAACGCCGCAGTACACATCCAGTGAATCGTAAAAGGGAAAAGAAAAAATTATCCGGCTTTGGTCTTCGTCAAAAGTGAGTTTTACCTTTCCCTGCATTGCAACATCAACAGTGTCAAAGGGCACATTAGAATTGTCGTCATTGTAGCCCCGGTAGGAAATTGATTGGCTGTCCTGGTTTACAATGTCCGGCTGATACGTTGAAAAATGTATTTGCAGCCCGGCGGAATCCACAAAGCGCACTGAATAAAGACCCGCAACAGATTCCTGCAGCCGCCCGTATATTTTGGACCGTTCATAAATATCATCGGCGCTTTGACCGGGAAGAAAACTGCGGCGCACGGAAGCATCGTTTAGGGAAGATGCAAAACGGTTCTGTAAGGCAAATATCCATTCTCCAATTATTTCCGCATCCCTGCCGGTTTCCTGTATTAAAGCTCTTTTTATGGAAGGATTATAAAACCGGCTTTCGAGAATATTGAATAAACCAGTATAAACCAGCGCCCCAAGGCCCGCCAGGAAAAAAACAGCGATCAAAAGGCTAAGAGCAGCTTTTTGAAAAATGGTCACCGTAAAACCTTCCATAAAAAAGTATAGTAGAACCATCTGCAAAACTAACATTTTACAAGTTCTTTTGTAATATCGTGCGAAGGGCGCATACCCTGCCTAAAGCCTGTTCAAAATTCTACCTTACAGGCTCTAAAGCATGGCTTCATCCCAGTTTAGTATATTATTGATTTTTGTGCTATAAATAAAGTGACTATGCAAACACTATATGAAACAGAAGAGCGTCAAAAGCGGGCTTTTTTGGCCAGCCTGATTGCCGGCAAAATGGACGTGCAGGCGGAATCCCTTGGCCGCGAACTGCGGGGCCTTGCGGAAAGTCTTGAACTTGAGATTGCCGGCTATGAAACGGTCCATGTCCGGGATCGGCAGCCGAAATTCGGCATAGGCAGCGGCAAGGCCGCCGAGCTGGCGGAAAAGGCCAAGGCCCTGGAGGCGGACTGCCTGGTATTCGACTGGAATCCCAGCCCCTCCCAGCAGCGGAACTGGGAAGATTTGGCGGGAATCCCCGTGCTTGACCGGCAGGAACTTATTATCCGCATTTTTGCAGGCCGCGCCAACACCAGAGAGGCGGAACTACAGGTAAAACTTGCGGAGCTTTCGTATTTTCTGCCCCGGTTAAGCCATAAATATATCGATCTTTCCCGGCAAAGGGGCGGGCGTTATGGTACCAGGGGGTCGGGCGAAACCCGCCTTGAAACCGACCGCCGCAAAATTGAGCAGCGAATTCAAAAACTGGAAAAAGAGCTTGAAGAAGTGCGCAAGCAGCGGCAGGTGCAGCGGCGGCAGCGCCAGCGGCAGGGCCTGCCGGTCTGCGCGATTGTGGGCTACACCAATGCGGGCAAGTCCAGCCTGCTCAACGCCCTTACCGGGGCGGATGTGCTGGTAGAGGACAAACTTTTTGCCACTCTGGACGCCGCCACCCGCCGCTTTGAGCCGAAACCGGGCTTTGCGGCGCTGCTTACCGATACCGTTGGCTTTATCCGCCAACTGCCCCATTCCCTTGTTAATGCCTTTCGTTCCACACTGGAAGAAGCGGCGCAGGCGGACCTTTTAATCCATGTACTGGACGCTTCGGACCCGGACGCCGAAATTTTTTACCAAACCACCTGCCAGGTACTGCGGGAATTGGGGGCGGAAAATATCCCCATGATTACCGCTTTAAACAAAACCGACTGCCCAGGGGCGCAGACCGAAGTCCTGCTTGAACGGTTCCCCGAAAGCATTGCCGTTTCAGCAAAAACCGGCAATGGCCTTGAAGCATTAAAAGAGCTGACGGCGGAAAGGCTTAAATTACACATAATTGAGACGCAGAAAAAGGATGTGCATGGTTAGTTGTAAAAACTTGCCGCCGCCGGATGGGAACAATGCTGCGGACGCTTTGGACGGCCCCGCCGGATACGATTAAGTTTGTTGACAGTGGGGAACTTTCCCTTTTCTATTCCTTCCCTTTATTCGTGCGGAGGGTTTAATACCCCGTCCTTTAAGGCGTTATAAAAGGTATTAAACCCGGCTGCAATACCTTGTAAGAACAACACACCCCGTCGCTAAAGGCTAAACTTGACCGGCAAAATATTTTGATGCAGGAACAGCTGATCTGTCACAGATGTGCCAGTAAGATAGCGCCGGGCGGGGCATGCGTAGGCGGATTCCACAGGGTTTTAGCCTGCTGCTGCCTTCACCCTGTAAGGTTTACAGCGAGCCATTTTTGTCGATCAAGTTTAGCCCTTCAGGGCGGGGTTGTTGATTTCTTCCGTTTCCTGAACGCTTCAAGACACTCGCGTCTGAAAATGACTACCGAAAGTCCCCGGTATTCGATTTCCGTTTTCAGGCGGGCGGCGTTTTCATCGATACGCTGTTTTGTGGCTTCCAGTTCCAGCAGGTGTTCTTCCGCTGCGCCGCAGCCAAGAACAAGGGCGCGCAGTTTCTTTGAGGGAATCATGGTTTCCTGACAGCCGGTCATGGCCACGATTGAATTGTCCAGTATGATAAGGGTCATGGGAATATCCGCGGCAGCGGCATCGATGAGTCCTGCCACTCCTGAATGGATAAACGTTGAATCGCCGATGACGGCTATGCTGTAGGGAAGGCCCGCATCCGCCGCGCCTTTTGCCATGCCAACGGAAGCGCCCATGCAGACAATGCTTTCCGGCACTTCCCAGGGCGGGGCGGCGCCGAGCGAATAACAGCCGATGTCGGAATTGACGCCTACACTGGGGTGACCAGGGCGGCTGTCAATGGCGGCAACCGCCCTTTTGATTGTTTCGTAACTGTCGGCGTGGGGGCAACCCTGGCAGAGCTGTGGCGGGCGTCCGGGAATAGCGCCAAGGTTAAGGCCGCCGTTATGCGCAATAGTTACGCCGGGACGCGCCGCAAGCCCCAGCGCCTGACGCACATTGTCGGGGTCAAGTTCGCCGGTTCGGGGAACCGGGCCGGGACTGCCGCCGTCAAAACCGGCAAGTTTCCCCGCAAGCGCCACAGGCTGCGGCAGAATACCCCGTAGTTTTTCTTCTATAAATGGCTGGCCTTCTTCCAGCACCAGCACTTTTTCGGAAGCGGCGCAGAGGGCGCGGATCGATTCTACAGGCAGGGGGTATGCGCCTATGTGCAGCCGGGCCGCTGCCTTGCCATTGCGCATAAGGGCAAAATCGGCGGCGTTTTCCTCGTAATAGTTGCCGCCCAGCCCCGATGTAATTACCGCAAGATCATACTTGCCTCCCGCGCCCGTGGGCAGTTCCAGCCTATTTGCCGGGTGTGCGCTAGACCACGCCTGAATCGCCGGCTGTTTTTCGATAAGGCTAGCGTAATTTTTGCGGGCAAAGGAGGGCAGCAGCATCCAGCGGGATTTTTCCCCGGTTTTGTCAATCGGTTTTTGCGGAACGCGCTCTTGCGCGTCAATGGCCGCCCGCGCATGGGAAAGGCGGGTTGCTATGCGCAGCAGGACGGGAACCTGAAAACGCTCGGAAATTGCAAAAGCCTCGCCGGTCATGTTATAGGCTTCCTGCTGGCTGCGCGGCTCAAGGCAGGGAATCATGGCAAAGGCGGCGTAGTAGCGGGAATCCTGCTCGTTTTGGGAACTGTGCATTCCCGGATCATCGGCAGCAACAATAACAAGGCCGCCGTGGATGCCCAATAGCGCCCCATTGACAAAAGGGTCGGCGGCAACATTCAGCCCAACGTGCTTCATGGTGACAATGGAGCGCCGCCCGGCAAAGGATACGCCCAGGGCCGCCTCCAGCGCTGTTTTTTCGTTGATACACCAGCGGGCAGGGGGGCCGCCTTTTTGGTATTCGGCAATAAGGTACTCAAGTATTTCTGTCGAAGGCGTTCCAGGGTAGCCGTATGCGGCGCTTATCCCCGCATGAATTGCGCCTAATGCGACCGCTTCATCGCCCAACAGGGCCGGTTGTTTGTTGTTCATCATTTATTCCTTTGGTGGGGAGTGGGGAATAGGGAATGGGGGTTGTTGTTCCCGGTCTTTTCGTTGTCCACAGTAATCTTGGAGCAATCCGAGTCTGCGGACAACAACCCATTCCCTACTCCCTACTCCCTACCCCATCAAATGCCTTTTCCAGCACTTCTTTTGCAGGCGTCTGGGTAAAGGCCGATACAATCGTTACTACGGCAAAGGGCGCGATAATGGCGATACTTGCCGCCAACGGGGAACGACTTGCGCCTAACGAAAAAAACAGCGCTATCATAATGGCGGCCCCTGAAAGCAGACCCGCGTATGCTCCCGCTTTGGTTACCCGCCTGCTGTATAGGCCCAGAATATACGGCGCGGCAAAAGCGCCCGAAACTACGCCCCATGAAAGTGACATCAAATATACGATGATACCGATCTGGAAACGGGAAATAAAATAGGAAATAACAATGAAAATCGCCGAAAGGAACCGCATCATTGCCACGGAACGGTCTTTGCCGCTTTTCGCGTCAATGCGGGAGGGGTACAGGTCAATGGCTACCGAAGACGAGGAAACCAGCACCAGCGATGAAAGCGTTGACATTGAGGCGGAAAGTACCAAGAGCAGAATCAGGGCCATTAAGAGCTGCGGCAGCCGCATGGTAAGCAGCGTTGGAATAATAAGATCGTACTGAATCGCCCCGGCGGCGTTTCTGGGAACAGTGGCAAGATCGAAAAACACATGAGATGCGGCCCCGGTGTAATAGGCGGAAAGGCCAATCATCAACGCAAAAACCGTGGTGACTACTGCCGCCTTGGGGATTACCGCCTCGTTTTTAATGGCGTAAAATTTCTGCGTCATTTGGGGAAGGCCCCAGGTGCCGAAACTGGTCATAAACACCAGCGAGATCACCGTCAGCGCCGAAGGCTGTTTTTCGGGCGGGACATGCGCCGCGTAATTTTCGGCAATTGTGCCAAGGATTCCAAACACGCCGCCTTCCGGCGCGGTAAGCACCAGCACCATTACCGCCGCCCCGGCGAACATAATTATTCCCTGAATAAAATCGGTAATGGCAATAGCAAAGTAGCCGCCCAGGATAAGGTACACCCCGGTAAAAGCGATCATAATAAGCAGGGCGGCGTCGTAGGGTATGCCGAAAACTTTTTCAAACAGATGCCCCAGCCCCTTGAACACGCTGGCCGAGTA
>JAITHQ010000179.1 GCA_031279925.1 Treponema sp.
GCGCCCTGCTCAGGCTAAAGCCTTCGCGCATGTGTGCTAATAGGGGGGTATTACGAGCGCTACGCCGTGCCGCATGGTCTCGCTCAACGCCCTGCGGGCGCGGCTGCTGGGCGGGCTAACGAGGGGACCGGGGGGCTTAACGCCCCCTGCCCCCCTCCCTCTTCCTCGGCCCTGGGCTTGGCCGCGAAAGCGGCCTCCATGAGGTTCCCCGGCCCCCCCAGTGCGGCCATGATGGCCCTATTTCCACATAAATCAGCGTTCCGGTGGTAGACCCCACCGGCAGTTCCGATCGGGATCCCTTTCTTGTCCAATGCCGCTTATGGCAAAAATCAGCTTATGTATATCCGTTATTTGTGATATAATTCCCCCATGAGTCAGAATATTTTATTCGCGTCCCTGGAGGATATTCCCCTGATTGCCCGTGCGCTGGATTCTGAACTCAGGCGCAAAATGCTGCGGCTGCTCCAGCAATCCAATCTAAATATCAAGCAGTTATGTGAAGCCCTAAATATTCCCCAGTCTACCTGTACCATGAACGTGCAAATTCTGGAAAAGGCGAATTTGATTCATACCCAATTCACTCCAGCGGAAACAAAGGGCAGCCAAAAACTCTGTTCCATAAGATATGAAAAAATCATGCTGCCCCTGACCGGCAAAATGGAATTTCAGAAAAGCGACCGGATTGAAACTGAGATGCCCATCGGTCTCTTTTATGATTTCAGGGTAAGCGCCCCCTGCGGCCTGGTTTCCGCCGCCGAAATTATCGGCTATTATGACGTGGTTTCTTCTTTTCTGGACCCTTCCCGGGGCGGCGCGGAACTGATCTGGTTTTCCTCAGGCTATCTGGAATACCGGTTCCCCAAAAATTTCAAGGACAGCGCGGAGATTGCCAGTATTGAATTCAGCGCGGAACTGTGTTCAGAATATCCCGGTCATAAGGATGTATGGCCTTCGGATATTACCCTCTGGATCAACGGCCAAGACGCGGGAACCTGGACCTCGCCGGGGGATATGGGTGGAAAGCGGGGGCTTTTGACCCCTCAATGGTGGAATACCAACGATACCCAATCGGGTTTTTTGAAAACATGGAAAATTGACGAGGAAGGTTCTTGGATGGACGGCCAGCGGATATCGGCGGCCACGCTGGCGGATCTGAAAGTATACGACTATGATTCCATCACCCTGCGGCTGGGTGTCAGGGAAGACGCGAAAAATCGCGGCGGGATAAATATTTTTGGATCAAAATTTGGCAACCATCCCCAGGACCTAAAACTGGTGATTAATCTCAAGGGGAGCGGCTGAAAATTTCCCGGAGTTCTTCAAGGGGCAGTTTCAGTTCCTGCATAAGGTCTGTTAATTGCGTGTAACAGTAGCCCTGAATATCTTTACAGGAGAGAATGGCGTCTACCAGGCCCCGGAACCGTTCCAGAAATTCCCCGCTGTCTGCGGCTCCGCCGACATAGCCCCATTTCCGGCCGTCAATGTCCCGGCTAAAAGCGATGCCGCCGAATTCGGTTATCAGTACCGGTTCTCCCCGGTGGGAAAATCCTTCGGCGTACAGCATCCGGTTCTGGGCCGCCCCCCGCAACAGGCCGGGAAGAGCCGCCGACTTTTCCCAAAAGCCGCCCCATCCCGGATATAATCATGAATACCGCAAATATCGGAATCCACCTGTTCCCAACCGTCATTGGTACTCACCAGCCGGGTCCCATCCATGGCTTTAGTCAGGTGATAAAGCGTACGGGCAAATTTCTGTCGTGATGTGTTTGCTCAATATTTTGCGGCCCCCAGGATTCATTCATGACATTCCCATCTCTGGCATTTCAAGGCGGGCTGGGGGATGTTCGCTATCATTCATGCTATTTATTTCCACCATGTGTCATCCTTAAATAATGCTGATTCAGAACAATTCCAAAAAATACCCCCCCTGATTTTAAGTTATCTGCTATTGCCTGATTTCCTTAAATGTGGCGTCTGCCTTATCCAAATCCGACAAAATTTCCGTAATGATCAGTATTCCGTCTCTGTGCCGCATGAATATCCCATCAAAATTGAATGTCTCCAGGGAAATAAAATCAGAGTTTGCCAAACCGGGCCGTATTCTGAAAGTGGCATCCGCTTTGAATTGATAATCATCTGTAAATTGTGCAATATATACTTTTCCCTCGAAATGACGCAAGTAATACCCTGGATAATTCACCGACTCAAAGGAAGTATAGGTCATATCGGCAAGCCCAGGCCAAATAAACCATTGAGAATCTGCAAGGGGAAGAGTGGTAAAATCGTTATCAATAATGACGGATTTATCATCCAAATGACGGATAAACCGCTGTAAAATGTTGAATGATTCATAACGGGCCACTTTAAATATCCTATCGATATTCCAAAGCTGGGTAGTTTTATCACTGAGCCCGGTGCATACTATCCCGGCTCCTTCCTCAACAGACTGGTTTTTTGTGTCCATATATAATTCATTGCCCAAATTCTGAAATTTGAATCGGCTATCAGACTGCGGCAACATACACCACTGTTGATTTGTTCCACCAGTATAATTATTTAAAACAACAGGAAAACCTTCTTGTACCGATGCTTCCAAGAGCATATCATTTTCATTACAACTGGCTCGATATACATTATCAGCGATATTATCCAAATGCCAGCTTTGAGTACGGAAACCATTATCTCCATTTTGAATCAATTGAATTCCAGGTGTGGAACTTCCATCAGGATCGTCAAGACAAAACTTACTGGCGTTATTTACGAACTTATAATCAGACATGGAAATTATAATTTGATTTTCATAAATGCGCCCTGTACCGCACCGAATTTCGTTATAATTACCATTAAAAAAATTATTCAGTTCTACCAAAAGATTTCCGGTAGAAAGAAAGGTTCCACTCCATCCACTGCCAACACTTTCGTTACGAACCGCAGTGAGCGGCGCTTCGATCAATTCCCAAGTCTCTCCGTTATCGATGCTGGAAAAACAAAGACTTGGAGAACAAGTATCATTCATCCCTCGTACAAAAAGCCTCCCTTGTTCACTTCCGTCATCCAACAGAGCGATTTCCGGACACTGAAAGGCACCGGCATTTCCTGCTGCGACAAGCGAGCCAGGGACTGTAGGGTCACCCCACTCTATACCATCAGGGGACGTTATCCATGAAATAGCTCCATTGGGCTCAAATTGTATGTTTTCATAAACCAAAAAATAACGGCCATTACGAAGCCGCAAGACACGCGGCATCCCAGGCCGCCATTGAGTTGGATCAACGCCAGGAGTCCATCCGGGGGTTTCTTTGCCTACAATAATTTTGTAATCTCCCCAGGTTTTTCCACCGTTGTCTGAAATTTCCAAGGCTAAACATTGATCATAACCGGCTTGGCGTTCATCAGAATAATAACAAACCAGCCTTCCGTCCGCACTAACAGCAAATTCAGGTTCCCAAGTGTTTCTGTCTCCTCGTTTCGCCAGGGAAGAGTGGAAGTCCCAGCTTGCGCCATTATCATTGCTGCGGAAAATATGAATAGTATATTCACTCTCCGTATTCCAGTCGGTAGTAGCAAAAAGGATTGTCCCTGCGGGATAGTCACCAAGGGTCTGCGGTAAAACAAAAAGTCCCGGCATTCCCTGTTTTTCACGCATAAAACCAAACGCTGCGGGATCAAACTCGCTTGTTTGTTTCCAGGTTTTGCCTTTGTCGGAACTGGAATAGAAATAAAATGTTCGCATCCCTGTCCAGCCCGATGCAATAGGAAAATTTCGCATCCATGTTGCCAGAAGGTCCCCATTAGACAATTCTACCATGCGCTCATAAAAACAGCGGTTATCAGCTTCATTTCCATAAATGGTAATACCATTCGCATCTGTCTTTGCCATACTCTATCACTCCTCTTGAAAATTAAACTTTAACCTTTAATGCCGCTCATGGCAAAAGATTCAACAAAATATTTTTGGCAGGTAACAAAAAGAAGCAGTACCGGTAAAATAGCGACAATGGATGCCGCCATTACTATCGGAAAATCAGTCTGTTCCGCGTAATAAGAACTCAGGGACGCTATAACTACCTGGACAGTCGCACGGGACGGAGAGTGAATATAAACCAGGGGGCCAAGATAATCGTTCCATGTACTCATAAACAGCAAGATCACATTCGCGGCAATTGCCGGCATACAGAGAGGCAGAAAAATATTTCCATAAATACGAAGGTATCCACACCCATCAAGTTTAGCCGCGTCCATCAGTTCCGAAGACAGCCCGTTCATGTATTGACGTAGGAAAAACATCATGGATATATTTCCAAGCGTACCGGGAATGATCAGCGGCAGCAGCGTGTCTATCCATCTTATCTTTGCGTATATGATGAATTGAGGAATCAGCATCACTACAAGGGGCATCATTATACTTGACAAGAGCGCGATAAAGATTTTGTCTTTGTATGGAAAATCAAGTTTTGAAAAGGAAAACGCTGCCATACTCGATGAGAGGGTTCCGAATAATACAACGCATCCGGCTACAAAAAAACTGTTTTTCAGCCCATTGAACAACGGCACTACTGACCATATTTCGACAAAATTATGCCAATCAACAGGCCGGGGAATCCACTGTGGAGGAATTTGATAGACAAATTTCGAATCTTTTAATGCGGTAGACAGCATCCATAAAAACGGGAAAACCATGGTAAGACTTCCTGCAAGCAAAATTAAAAAAAGCAATACGGTGATAACCCGGTTTTTCAATTTCATTCCCCCCCATAGACCCATTTATCGGATACTTTGAACTGTAAGGCAGTTACAATCATGATAAATATGCCGAATAATACCGCTACCGCACAGGCATAGCCCATACTGTTGGAAACAAAGGCTTTCTGCCATACATAATATACCAGCGTCGCGGCGCTGTAATTCCGTCCGCCATCTTGGGTAAAAAGTTGTACTTCCACAAATGTTTGCAGCGATCCAATAATACCAACAATGGTAAGATAAAAGGTAATAGGAGTAACCAGGGGCAAGGTAATACGCCTAAACTGTTGAATCCCGGAAGCCCCGTCTATCCTGGCCGCCTCATAATAACTTCCAGGTATATTTTTGAGGGCCGCGAGATAATAAATGGATGTAATGCCTATCAGTTTCCATGTTATCATGATCACGATGGTTCTTTTTATCCACCGGGGATCTCCCAGCCAATTGGGTCCTTTGACGGCCAATACGGCCCCCAAAATAGTATTAACCAAGCCGTACTCATAACTAAACAGCCATTTCCACATCACGGCAAGGGCAACTATTGAAGAAATATACGGTAAATAATACAGCGCCCGGAAAACCTTGTTTCCGGGCGTACCCCGGTTACAGGCCATGGCGAATAACAGCGCCAGAGAGAGGTAGAGAGGGATAGGCAGCAACATATAAAATGTATTGCCTACCGCTTTCCAAAATTTTTTATCAGCGAACAATTCAATATAATTCCCTAGGCCGATAAAATTGTGGTTCGATTTCAGTACATTCCAATCGGTAAAAGCCATATAAACGCAAAAGCCCAGAGGTATAATAAAGAAACAGAGAAATTGCAACAGACTGGGGGAAATAAACAAAAACCCCCATAATCGCTCAGCCCGTTTCATTTTATTCTTTAGCATCATGGCCCAAACCTTTTAAGACTGCTGTCCTTGAAAGAGTCCCGCAGAAACAATTTCTGCGGGATGGAAAATCATTTCTTCTGCTCGGCAATACCTTTGTCAAGCATGGTCTGCATTTCACCTTTTATGGAATTACAGTAATCCCTTGCGGACATTTCTCCCAGCCAAACGCTTGCGATATTGGCGTTAAACTCAGTGAACCATTCACTGTTGTACGTATAGGTCTGGGTAGCACGGCGGCCATAGTTTTCAATAATGTCGACAAATTCCTGTTTGTTTTGAGGCGGCTTATCCATGGCCAGGTACTCATTTCTGGTCATGTCTATCAAATTGGGAATCGCCTGCCCCATTTGATAATTGGTTCTCTGTGCGTCTTCGTTGAAGGCAAGAAAGGCGGCCAGATTACAGGCGGCTTCGATATTGCCGCTGGACGCCGCCGCCGCGAATCCCATTCCTCCATACCATATAGCGTTCTTGCCGGTGGAAGGACTGACAGGCCAGGGCATAATATCCCATTCAAACGCGCACTCCTCCCAGAACTGACCCTGGCTCCAGGGGCCTATGCCCATCATGCCGATTTTCCCTTCTATCCACCTTTGGAAACTGCCCAGTGACCCTTCCTCTTCAGCGGAGGGAACCACGCCATGCGCCAGAATTAGATCCGCCACCCATTGAATAGCTTCTATAAAAGCCGGAGAATCAATAGTAACTTTGGTTTTGCTGTCATCAAGCCAATCCGCTCCATTGGACCATACTGCGGCTTCCACCGAATAAGGGGCGCTCCCAAATACTTTATTGGCTCCCGTGCCCCGGGTCAGCTTCTTGGCATTTGTAATATATTCATCCCAGGTCCAGGGTTTATCCGGGTCAGGATCGGGAATACCCGCCGCTTTGAAAAGATTTTTGTTGTATGCCAGGGCAAAGGGACCAATATCCTTGGGCAGCCCGTATATGTTACCTACTCCGGGTCTGCGCCCGTCATAGCGATACATATCCAGGGCTTTTGCCCATACATTGTCCTCATTGAAAATCGCGTTATCCGCCACATAACCGGTCATATCATACAAAATGCCATTATTGGCCCAAGGCATGACATTTTCTGGCTGGAGATAAAACACATCGGGGATCTGTTTCGCCGCGATCAGGGTTTGCAGCTTGGTATTAAAATCAGATACAGGAACATTGGTATACTCGACTTTTACCCCGGGAAATTTTGCCTCAAACTGTGCAATCATGGTCTGAAAGACGGCAACTTCCTGAGGGCTCCCCCAACCCATAAACGAAATAGTGGTCTTGTTATCGCTTCTTGTGGTTCCGCCATCACCTGTTTTTGAACAAGCGGCCACAATTACCACCAGGACAAGCGTCGCAACAATAAAGGACACAATCCGGTTTGATTTCATACAATTCCTCCTCATCTACATATAGCAGATTAAGTAAATATGATATAAACATATTAACATGATATACATGTCTTGTCAAGCTGGTTTTTAGGGTTTTGCATAAATTTAACGAAATTTTAGGCGTTTTTACATCCGTTATTTTTGATATAAATTATTGACGGAGATTGATCAGCAAGCCCGCTTTGAAGGGCGGGGCATTAAACCCGCGCTTCTGATGGCGAGTTGGAAGCTCCTGGCCGAATTCAAGACCCTCGCGGACAACAATGAGGAGCAATGGGAGACCTTCATCGGCCAGTTCAACCGGCCCCTCAAGGAGGGGCTCTACCAGGATTTTGCCAGCCGGGAGGCTTTGCAGGAGTTGGTCCGCTTTAAGAGCACCGCAGCGGAGGGCTGGACGAGTTTCGCCGCCTATGTCTCCCGGATGAAGGGCGATCAGAAGCACATCTACTACATCACCGGCGGGGATGAGAAGACGCTGCGGGCGTCGCCCCTGCTGGAAGCCTACCAAGCCAAGGACATCGAAGTGCTGATCATGGATGACGAGATCGATGAGATCGTGATTCCCTCGCTGCACAGCTATCGCCCTGCGGTCGGCCCTGCGGGCGCTTCCGAAGGGGCTGCGGAGGGAACTTCCAGTTGGGAACTCAAGGCGGTGAACCGGGCCGGGGCGGACGAGGAATTGGGTGAAAAGAAGGACAAGGCCGCGGAGAAGGACGCCAAGCCGGTAATTGCCAAGCTCAAGAAGGCCCTGGGAGACCGGGTGAAGGACGTGAAGCTGTCCCGGCGGCTCCACGATTCCCCTTCATGTATCGTGGCGGACGAGAATGACCCGACTATTCAGATGGCCCAGATGCTGCGGGCCATGGGGCAGACTGAGATGCCCGACATCAAGCCGATTCTGGAGGTGAACGGCGAGCATCCGATTGTGGCGGGGCTGAAGCAGGTGGATGACGAGGCCCGTATTGCCGACGTGTCGGGGGTTCTGCTGGATCAGGCCCTTTTGGTGGAGGGGGCGAAGATCAAAGACCCTGCGGATTTTGTGAAACGGCTGAACCGTCTGCTGGCCGCGCCCTGCTCAGGCTAAGAGCCTGTTCAAATTGTGGCTTTTTGCGGTCTATTGACCGCAAAAAGCCCGATTTTCGGGCTCTTTTGGAGCCTGCAAGGTAGAATTTTGGCGTTTGCAACGCCAAAATTCTAGA
>JAITHQ010000206.1 GCA_031279925.1 Treponema sp.
CACCAATGCCCTCACCGCTTCCCACACTTCATCGCTTAGTTCCCATGACCTAATCCCGGTCCCTTTTTCTCGTTTCATACTTCCTTTTCGGTCGTTTCTTATTCCCGGATAAGCTCTTAATTGTAGTATATCCTAACCAGTCAAAAACAAGTTTTTCAAAAGGTTACAGAAAATCATGTCGATATTTGCTGTTATACGCTGTCAAATTACGGAAGCAGCTCTTTCCGGCTTGTAGTACTGGAAATAATTGTTCTACGCTTACTGAAAATAACCAAGCATTCCATTCCCAATGGGCAGGGAATGCTCAAATCTCCGTAAACTATTGGCCGCCTTCTTCTCCTGTCCATTGTTCACGGATGTCTCAATTTTGCGCCGCGCTTCCCCAAATTCGATGACCTTGGGAACATAGCTGTACTTTGTCATAACTGCGGCATTTTAAGGTCAGCAAGCGCCCTGATTTCCACATCTGCTATTCCCACAAGCTGGGCCAGGGTTACGAAAGTGTGCCGGAGGCTGTGAGGGATCAGCTTGCGTTCCTTATGCTGGTTCAGACTGATCCCAACTCTCAAGCGTTTCTATAGATTGGTCCAGATTTATCAGTGTAGACCGTTTGTTCTCCATGTGACTCCTAGCCTCCAGCATGTTTCCGGCTAACACCGAACAATCATACAAAAAAGAGATGTTGATTTTTGTCCAAGAATACTACTATAATTAAAATTGTTTCAACATATCGAATTTTGAAACTATCTCAATTGGGAGGCCCAATGTAACTGGTTGATATATGGCGAAGGTTTCATGTCCTGTGGCTTTGCTTTACAGTAAGAAACCGGAACTGCCGCCCTGCGGATAAGCCAAAGGCTTTTGTAGGGTTATGGTTAAATAGCGGCCTGATTAGGGAGAAAGTAATGATAGGCAGAGTTATTGCGCTGTTGCTGCTCGTCGCTGTCTTGGCGGGAGGGGGGCTCATCTGGTTTGATTATCTTAATGTTATTGACGCAAAAACCGTGCTGGCTCCTTTGTACCGTTTTATCGGCAAAGAGGGGCGGAGTCAGACGGAAACAACGCCGGTGGAGTTTCTGAACATTGATGCGGAACGGTTAAAAGTACGGCTGGAGGCACTTGATCTGCGAAAGATGGAAATGGATACCCAACAGCGGCAGATTGAATCCCGCTATGCCGAAATTGAACAAATGGCCCAGGATGTTGAGGAACGGCAAAAATCGCTCGATGAACGGGAATTTTTACTCAAAGCCCAGGCCGATGATGCCGAAGATAAGGACAGAAACGTTGAGCAATTGGCTCGTTATCTGAACGGTATGCCGCCGGAGCGAGCGGTAGGCATTATTTCCGCAACGGATGATCAGCTCGTTATCGACCTGCTTCGGAAGACCGAAGAAATCGCCCAGGCTGAGGGAACCGCGTCAATAGTATCCTATTGGCTGTCCTTGATGGAGCCCCAGCGGGCCGCAGAACTGCAGCGTAAAATGGCGGGTAAGCCGCCCAGCCTGCAATAAGCGTCTTCACCCCCGGAGCAAATCCAGTACAAACCGCACAGCGGTTTAGCAAGGAGGCCGGGTGGTGATTCAACTATCCCCCCATACAGAAACAGCGCAGGTTTGCCTTGCGCAAGCGTCCGGCGCTGAATCTCCGCAAAAACCAGAGCCGCAAAACAGCCACGACAAAACTGAAACTGGCGGTGTATTTGCAAAAATTCTCGCGGGATTGCTCCGTAAAACCGGAAACGCGGAAACCGAAAATACCTCCGGCGAGGGGGTTTCAGGCGATGGCCTTTCGCTTGCTGAAATGGCCGGGAGTGATGAAACCCTGCCTGTCGCCGGAAAGGGAAAAAACAGCCGCAGCGGGAAAATACAGCCGGAAACTGAACCGGCGGCGTCCGGGACCGAAAAAATCAAAGCCGGTAAAAAAGGCGGCAACGATGAGGATATTGCCGGTACGGAGCTTGCGGATGCGGAAAAAAACATACTTTTGGCAGTGGACCGGCTGATAAGCCCTGCCGCTGGAACAGGACCGTTAACCGAAGCTGAAAATGACGCTCTTAACGCCGAAATGCAGGCGGTTGACGTTCCAGCCGGTGAAGGCTTCCCGGTGGATACTGGTGCATTGTTGGCGGATATTGGGCGGCTTGATCGCGCCGGTACGGCGGAAACCGCCGGAATGTTGGAAGCGGCGGAACTTATCCGCTCTCAATCCGGCGAAGTTCCAAAAACAGATAACGAAAAACCCAAAGTAAAACACCGGCAATTTGCCGAAGCGTCTCCCGGCCTGGATCCGGCAGCGCTGGAACAGCAAAGGGCCGGCGAGGGCCTTTTGGAGCGGGCGGCGCTCAAAAAAGCGGCCTTTGGCGGCGAAAAAGAAAACCGTGGACGGCTTGACGAAGCCCGCAGCCGGGACAGGCGGCGCGGTGTTTCGTTTGAAGTGCGTGATTTCCGTACCGCAGCCGCGCAGACCGAAAGCGCCGTTAAAATGGACCAGGTTCAATTCAGAACCGGCGCAGAAACCCATTTGCCGCTTGAGGACGGCCCCCGCGAGATTACCCTTGAACTGCATCTGCCCAATCAGGGCCAGGATGCGCCGCTTGCGGAAACCACTTGGGAAGGCAAAGCGAGCCGGGCATTCGAGGACCTTTTGGCGCGGGAACTGCACCAGAATTTTAATAACGATATTGTCCGCCATGCGTCAATGGCCGTGCGGGATGGCGGCGAAGGGACTATCCGGCTTGCCCTTAAACCGGAATCGTTAGGGAATGTAAAGATACGCCTCGAAATGGCCGAAAACAAGATCATAGGGCAAATCACGGTGGAAACCGAGGAAGCCCTTCGGGCCTTTGAGCGGGAGATTCACTCCCTTGAACAGGCTTTTAAGGATTCGGGTTTTGAAGGCGCGAATCTGGAAATGTCCCTGGCGGCGGACAGCAGGGGGGCGGATCAGCACTGGCGGGATGCGGAAACGAGCCAATTCCTGCAGGGGGAACTGGCCGCGTCCCGCTACGACGCCGCTGTTGAGCGGATAGAAGCCCCGGCTGCCGTTGATATATATCAGCGGACGGCGGCAATCAACGTCTTGGTATAGGAGAAGGTATGAATGCGATGGATGCGTTTAGACTAAGCGCGGAAGAACAGAAAAACGTTAATCAGTTTGTTCACGATTTTAACAATAAACTGAATTCGGGGCGAAAGACCCAGCAAAATCTTGGTAAGGATGATTTTCTGAAAATTCTTATTACCCAGCTTTCCTACCAGGACCCCACATCCCCTATGGAGGACAAAGAATTTATTGCCCAAATGGCTCAGTTCTCCAGCCTTGAGCAAATGACCAGCATGGCGGCTGACTTTGCCAAACTTACGTCCATGATCACCGGAACCGAGGCTTCATCCGCCTTGGGTAAGAACGTGGAAATTGCCGATGGGGATCGAACGGTACAGGGGGCGGTAAAGGCGGTAACCAGAGGGGAAATTCCCCAGGTGCTGGTAAACGGCGCGTATTATAACTGGAATCAGGTGCATAAGGTATTTGAAGAATAAAACAAACTCTGCGGGAGTTTGCCAGGACAAGAACGGAACCAGATTAAGGAGTAAGGCTTATGATGCGATCATTGTTTTCGGGCGTTTCCGGTCTGCAGAATCATCAGACCAGGATGGATGTAATTGGCAACAATATTGCCAACATCAACACCACCGGCTTCAAGCGGAACCGGGTGAATTTTCAGGATATACTGTACCAGCAACTCCAGGGCGCTGCCCGCCCTACCGAGGAAATTGGCGGCGTAAACCCCAAGGAAGTGGGCCTGGGGATGAGTGTCGCATCTATCGATACCATCCACATTCAGGGCAGTTTGCAGACAACCGGCGTTGGTACGGACCTTGCCATTTCGGGTAACGGTTTTTTTGTGCTGGATAATGCGGGCAAGCAGCTCTTTACCCGCGCCGGTGCCTTTACGGTAGACGAGGCCGGCCTTATGGTGAATCCCGCCAACGGCATGAAGGTACAAGGCTGGATGGCGCAGGAAGTCGAAGGTTCCACCGTACTGGACGTGTCCCGCCCTGTGGAAGATTTGGTTATCCCGGTTGGCGGCAAAGACCCGGCCCGGGCCACCACTGTTGTCAATTTTGCCTGTAACCTTGACAAGCGTATTCCCGAAATACCGGAAAATCCCACGGGCAAGCAGATAATCGAGGGAACCTGGTCAACAGCTATAGATGTTTACGATACTTACGGCGATAAGCACATTTTACAGGTTGAATTTACCAGAGCGCCGGGAACCGTTAACAGCTGGAACGCCGCCGTAGTCGTTGATCCCCAGAACGAAAACCCCACCAATACTACTATTGGTTTTGGCGAAGAAGCCCCGGCAGCCGGCGGCCCTACTACCTTTGTGGTAAATTTTTCCAATAACGGCACCCTGCTCTCAGCCGAGGATGGGGCGGGTAATGTTTCCGGGGCAGGCGGCCAGGTGCAGATGAATGTGGCTTACGATGTACAGACATCCACCCCTAACGAAGACGGCACCCCGGTGCGGCAGGAATTTGTCCTTGACCTTGGGCAGGTGGGGGGCTTTACCCGCTCTATCACCCAGTACGCCGAGCAAAGTTCTTCCAAGGCTGTGGAGCAGGACGGGCGTACCATGGGTTACCTTGATAACTTCAAGATTGACTCAAGCGGCATTATCACCGGTGTTTATTCGAATGGCTCTACCAGGGCGCTTGCCCAAGTCGCTATGGCCAGCTTTCCCAACCAGGGCGGTCTTGAAAAAGCCGGTGATAATACGTTCCGGGTTTCCAATAACTCCGGTATGGCCAATATCGGGCCTTCGGGCATTGCCGGAAAGGGCGATATTGTGTCAGGCGTTTTGGAAATGTCCAATGTGGATATGGCTGAACAATTCACCGACATGATTGTTACCCAGCGGGGTTTCCAGGCCAACTCGCGCACCATACAAACTGCGGATCAGTTGCTGCAAGAACTGCTTACCCTGAAACGGTAATTAAGAAATAAAGGGGAACGGGGACTGGGGAATGGGGCGGCCTATTCCCCATCCCCTTTTTTTGTGATATGATACAGGTAACTAAACTGGATGGCACGCGGTATTACATCAATCCGCACCAGATCGAATGTATCGAGATAAACCCCGATACAACGCTGGTAATGTTGTCTGGCAAACACCATATTGTACGGGAAGAAGCGGACGAGGTGCTGGCGAATATCGATGCATATCGCCGGCATTTAAACCCGCAAATAGTTCAGGAGTAAGAATATGGATATAGGCAGTTATATTGGTATATTCGGCGCCTTTGGTATGGTGGTGTTCTCCGTACTGGTCGGCGGCGGCAACCTGTTGAGCATCCTGGACCTTCCCTCGTTCCTCATGGTCGCTTTGGGCTCTTATTTCGCCCTGATGCTTGCCTCCAGTCTTTCAGACGCCCTGGGGGTATGGAATATTTTTGGCCGTACCTTCAAAATACCGGTATTTAATGAACAGAGTATCGTTCAGAAGATGATGGCTTTTTCCGAAAAAGCCCGCCGCGAGGGACTTTTGGCCCTGGAGGATGAGCTTGAAGACCTTGACGATGAATTTATGAAAAAGGGACTGCGTCTAATGGTAGACGGAACCGACGCGGCGGTTATCCGCGATCTTATGGAACTGGAACTGACCCAGATGCAGAGCCGCCATGCGGATAAACTCAGCATCGTTAACATGTGGGCCGCGCTTGCCCCTGGTCTTGGTATGTTGGGTACGGTAGTCGGGCTTATCGGTATGTTGCAGAACCTGGAAGACAAGGCGGCCATTGGTCCTAACATGGCCTTGGCCCTGGTAACCACCCTGTACGGTTCCATGCTGGCCAACCTTCTGATGATCCCCTTTGGTTCAAAACTTAGAAATCATGATTCGCGGGAAACTATGGTCAAAGAAATGATCATCGAAGGGGTGCTTTCCATACAGGCTGGTGAAAATACCCGTATATTGGCCATGAAGCTGCTGGCCTACCTGACCCCGGTAGTCAGAAAAACCATGGAAGCGGAACTTTTGAAGGATTAAACGGATATGGCAAGAAAGAAGAGAGAAAAAGGCGGGGGGCCGAGTGGGCAGGAGTGGTTAACTACTTACTCGGACATGGTTACGCTGATGCTTTGCTTCTTCGTCATCATGTTCAACCCCGATGAATCCACCCAGGGGCAGTTGGAACAGATAGCTACATCCATGAGGGTTGGCGGTATTGGGGCGCTGGCCGGCGGTCTTACCTTTTCTTCTGGCCGCAGCGCCGAGCTTGGCAATACCATTATGTCTTTGCCCTCAATGGAAAGGGGCCGTTCCCTGGGCACGGCCCTTCGCAAGGCGGTAAGTGTTTTTTCCCCGGAAATCCGTTCAAACAAGATTCGCGTTACCCACGATGAGCGGGGCATTGTAATAACTTTGGCGTCGGATGCATTTTTTAACCCTGCAAGCGCCCGTATCAACATTGAGCAGACCAGGGACATTTTGCTTAGGCTGGGAACCTATCTTGCCTCCGAGGATGTACATGGCAGAAAATTCAGAATCGAAGGCCATACCGATGCGGTAGACGTTGATTCTTCCGGTCCCTGGGAGGACAATTGGCAGCTTTCCGCCGAACGTTCCAGATCGATACTCCGTTATCTTGCCGATTTGGGCATAGACGAACAGCGTTTCCAGATTGCCGGTTTTGCCGATACCGCGCCCATTGCATCCAACGACACCCCGGAAGGGCGGGCATATAACCGCCGGGTTGATGTTATTATTCTTGATGACGGCCATCTGTAAAGGCGGCTTTCCAAATTAAGGTTCGCCATTTTCCCTGGGGAAGTACTGATTAAATCCAATCGGGGATGCGGACGAAAGCCCGAAATCAGTGCATTTTACCCTGGGGGAAGCAAGAAAAATAATAGCGGAAAACCAACGTTTTTTGCTTAAAAACTCCTGAAAATCAACCGATTATATTATTATAGAAAAGGCTGTTCCACAACAGTACGTGTGGGACGGACGCCCTTAACCAGGGTTTTACAGGCCGTAGGCCGTAAATTGCAAGAGCTTGTGACAAAAGCCGTTTTGGAGCAAAGCCGAAAAAGAAGCGGGGCTTTTTAAAATGGCGCGGGTTATGAAAAAAGTTCTATTGTGAGCCGGTTTCAAAACTGAAATTTTGAAACTGCTTCTTACCCTTGTGTCTTGCATTGCATTTTTGTATATTTTCAGTATGGGGAGGTTTTGAGTATGTCTGATAGTGACGCACTGGATATTGATGATGGCGAATCGCCGGAGGCAAGCAGTTCCCCAAAGAAAAAAGGCGGCGGTCTGGCGGCCTTATTACCCAACATTCTCAAATTTGCGGCTATTGGGCTTGGGGCTCTAATTTTTATCGTTACCGTTGCGGTAGTTACCTACAACATTATGAACAAGGGTGGAAAATCCCAGACTGTAGTAACCGATCCTACTTCACCCTATATCGGCAAGCGCCCAAATTACGCAATTTTTACCAGCGTTGGTTCGGTGACCACCAAGACCAAGGATGTCACCAACTACTCGGTGACTGTGGTAATGAACATCGGCTACGATATTGACGATCAGGTGACGGCTTCGGAACTCAACACCAGGCAGTACGAGCTGCGGGATTTTGTACGGCGTTACTTTACCGGTAAATATGCTACGGATCTGGCGCCCGAAAAAGAGGAACAGCTTAAACAGGAGATCAAGGAGATACTGAATACCCGTTTCCTTGATACCGCCAAGGTAAGACTTATACTGTTCGATAAACTCGATGTAATGGAAGTTTATTGAAACGTTCTCGATTTTTGGCGGGGATTTCTGAACTCCGCATAACATTGGTTGTCAACCGTTTGAAAACAGGTTAGGATAAGGTATGACAGAAGTTCTGTCCCAGGATGAAATAGATCAGCTTCTCACCGCGATAAACGCCGGAGATACCGAGCCTGAAGATTTCAGGCCGGCTGCCGATTCCCGCAAGATCAAGATATACGACTTTAAACGGCCCGATAAATTCTCTAAAGAGCAGATACGCACCGTTTCGATCATGCACGAGACTTTTGCCCGTTTGACTACCACCAGCCTTTCCGCCCAGTTGCGGAGTATGGTTCATGTTCATGTGGCATCGGTGGACCAGTTAACCTACGAAGAATTTATCCGTTCCATTCCTACCCCCACAACTTTGGCGATCATCAACATGGACCCCTTAAAGGGTAACGCAATTCTGGAAATAGACCCCGCCATTACTTTTTCGATTATCGACCGGCTCTTTGGCGGCACAGGGGAGGGAACCAAGTCCCAGCATGAACTGACCGACATTGAACAGTCCGTTATGGAAGGGATTATTGTCCGCGTGCTGGGAAACATGCGGGAAGCCTGGACCACGGTGATAGACCTGCGGCCCCGCTTGGGACAAATCGATACCAACCCCCAATTTGCCCAGATTGTGCCTCCCACGGAAATGGTAGTGCTTGTAACACTGGAAACCAAAGTTGGCGAGGTAGAAGGAATGATGAATTTCTGTATTCCCTACCTTACTATCGAACCTATCATTGGTAAATTGTCGGCCCAATTCTGGTATTCTTCGGTACGCCGGAATACCACTACCGAAAACCTCAATGTACTCAAGGATAAACTTGCAACGGTTGATGTTAATGTTGTAGCCGAAATTGGAAAGATAAATATCCCGGTGCGGGATGTGCTTTCTCTGCAAAGGGGGGATGTAATCCGGCTGTACAATACCCGTATAGACGAACCTTATTCCCTAAATATTGGTAACAAGCCAAAGTTCTTGTGCCGTCCCGGTGTAATCGGAAAGAAAATGGCAGTCCAGATAACCAAAAAGACCGCCGAAGTTGAACCGGATGACTTTGAAGAGCTGGCGACGGATGGGGAGGAATTATAAATGATGATGAGTGACGGCGCTCTTTCACAAGATGAAATAGACGCTTTATTGTCTGGTGTAGACTCATCTGATTCTGGCGGAACCGCGGCGGCAGTGGCAAACCCGGGGCTTTCCGATGCAGAACGGAAGGCTTTGGAGGCGTTTTTTGCCTCAACCACAGGCGCCCAATCCTCGAATCTTTCCATGATGACCGGGGGAAGCGTCAGCTTAAAGGGGCCGCAGGTAAGTGTAACAAACCGGGAAGATTTCCTGGGAGAAATTCCAGATACTGTAACGGTAATTAAAGCCAATTTTACTTCCGGCTTTCCCGGTGAACATATTTTTATTATATCCGAGGAATGTGCCAAGGCTGTTGCCAGCCTTATGAATAAAGAAGAAAATATCCAGCTTGACGAAATGGCAATGTCGGTTATAGGGGAGGTAATATCCCAACTTGTGGGGCACCAGATAACCGCTTTAACCGACAAAACCGGAAACAAGTCCATTTCGTCTGCTTCTCCCGAAGCTGCTAATGTTCCAAAGGCAGTGGCGGCACTGCCTGCGGGTGATTTTGCCAGGGCTGTGTACCAGATGGATCTGGGTGATGGGAAACCCAATCAACTTTGGGAGGTACTTGGTTCATCGGTAGCTTCGGATATTGCGAAGGTTTTGAGCGGAGGCGGCGCTAAAGCTGCCCCAAATGGAATGGGCGCGATGGGAGGCGCAATGCCCGGAACTGGAGGCATGAATATGGGCGGTATGCAAATGGGAATGGGAGGAGGAATGGGAATGGGCGGGGGAATGCCCCTGGGCCCAACAAACGTACAATCTGTACAATTCCCCAATCTGATGCCGCCTCATGGGGGCACTCAGGAATCGGGTAATATTGGCCTCATTATGGACGTGTACATGGAAATGACCGTCGAACTGGGGCGTACCAAGAAACTGATTAAAGAAATTCTGGGCATGGGCGAGGGAACCATTATTGAGCTGGATAAACTTGCCGGTGAGCCGGTTGATATTTTGGTAAACCATAAACTTATTGCCAAAGGCGAAGTTGTGGTTATCGATGAAAACTTTGGCGTCCGTGTTACCGAGATCGTTTCTCCTATGGAACGGATGAACGACATGGGGTAGCCCGTTAGCCCGGTTAAGTGATACGGTGTGTGTATTTGCCGTAATTCCCAAAAACTCAACCTTGGATTTAGGCTGCGAATAAGCTATGTTGCGCACAGAGCGTTATTCCGCCTTGATTCTTCGGAGCCGCCCTTCAGGGGAGGCAAACCGCGATGTGTGGCTGTTGAGCGCCGAGGCTGGTATTTTGCGGGCTACCGTGTTCGGCGGCCCCAAAAGTCGGCTGCGCGCCCACACCGCGCCCTTTCATTCAGGGCAGGTATGGATATACCACGACCCGGTAAAAGATTCCCGGAAACTCAACGATTTTGATGTCCGTTCCTGGCGGCCCGGCCTGCGGGAATTATACGAAAGGACAATGGCCGCCGGTGCGATGGCGGAAACTATTCTTGCATCGCATGGCGGCGGCGGAAACTGGGCGGGGGCGCTGGCATTGGCAGAGGCCATTCTGGATACACTGGAAAGCGCCGGCGAAGAAACCTGCCTCCGCATATTATTATACTTTTTTTGGCAATGGGCCGGTTTTCTGGGCCTGCAGCCGGACCTCAACCGTTGCGCTTCATGCGGGAACATGCTTGCATCCGGCAGTCCTGTGTGGTATTCGCCGCAGGACAGTGGTATGCTCTGCGCCGCCTGCTCCGGTGAGTATGACAGGGCCCTGCTTCCGGTAAACCCCGGCTGCCGCCACTGGCTGGAAACCATAAGCCGCCTTGCCCCCCGGCAGCTTGACCGTTACACCATGGACAGCAAAAGCAGCCGGGAAGCCAGATCGTTCACTACAGCCATACTTACCGAAGTCCTGGGCAAGCGGCTTGCAAGCTGGGACTGGTAATACCACAAGAAAAGCAAGAGGGTAGGGTAGGGGATAGCGGCAATTATTTTGAGAAAAAGACAGATGGAGGGAACTCAAAACTTGTTGCAAGAAATTACGGTAATGAACCGTTTCTTAACAAGTATCTAATGTTCTGTCCTAAACAAAATGCGGCACTGGCTGTTTGGCTTTTTCAATGGAAGCCATGATAGACTGAGCATTTTTTGTCCAGACAAATTCGCGACCTGATGCATTCCACGCTTTTATGTACTCTTGAATCGCCTTAGTCAACTGCGCCACGCTTTCCCAACTCTGGCGGCGAATCCGTTTGTTCGTTATCTCCGCAAACCACCGCTCCACCATATTAAGAGCCTATCCCTAACTAGTCGCTCCTTAACAATAATCTAACACCTTACTAGGCAAAGAAATAGCGTGAAAAGGAGCTGTATAAAAAGACCGGAAATGCTATACTTCCCCCATACAACCCGGCAAAACA
>JAITHQ010000214.1 GCA_031279925.1 Treponema sp.
CATCCTGAAAGCTCCACGCATTTTGGGGTCTCTGCTTTAGAGCGTGAAAAAGCCGGAGTTTATGATGATACGCTGCGCCTCTCCGTCGGCATCGAGGATGCCGGCGACCTTATAAAAGACCTTGAACAGGCGCTTGCATAAACTATGTATAGAGGCGTTTCTTGCCCGTTTATAGCAAAACGCCTTCTGGAAAATCTTTTTGAATCAAATACCTCGCCCTAAAGGCTAAACTTGACCCACAAATTTTTTTGTTGCAAGAATACATCTCAACACTGAATAAACTCCCTGCAGGGTGGGGGTGGCGGTAGGCAAAAAGCGTCTGGAATTCCCCGCCGAAGCATACCATGTACTAATAGCAGCCCGTAAGGGCTGAACTTTAGCTGGAGTAAAAGCCGCCCGGCGGGGTATGCGCAGGCGGACTCCACAGGGTTTTTAGCCTGCCGTTACCCTCACCCTGTAGGGTTTTCAGCGAGCTATTTTTTGTGGGTCAAGTTTAGCCTAAAGGGCGGGGTATGGGCGGGGTTGTTGATTCGGAAAGGGGACCTTCAAAAAAAAACTTTTGCGCTATATACTAAGAACCATGTTGCCAGAACTTATAAAAGATATTCTTGCTTCCCCTCCCCGTTCCCAGGAATTGCAAGTGCGGGGCTGGGTTAGAACCAAGCGGGACATGAAGAATCTTGTCTTTGTTGAAGTAAACGACGGCTCCTGCTTTGCCGGTATCCAGTGTACTTTTGATCGAAGCGGCGAGGCAAATCCCGCGCTTGCCGCCGCCCTTGACGCGCTCAATACCGGCGCGGCGGTTGAGATTCATGGGCGGCTGGTAGCATCTCCGGCTTCCGGCCAGGCCGTAGAAATTGCCGCCGGGGAACTGCGGCTCATCGGGGAAGCGCCCGCGGAAAACCGGATCGGAGAAACGGCGCATCTTGCGATACCCGCCTATCCATTGCAGAAGAAACGGCACTCCCTGGAATTCCTGCGGGAAATAGCGCACCTGCGGCCCCGGACCAATACCTTCGGCGCGGTTGCCAGGGTGCGCAGCTGCCTGGCCTTTGCCATTCACCGCTATTTTCAACAGCAGGGCTTTCAGTATATCCATACGCCGATCATCACAGCCGGCGATGCCGAGGGGGCTGGCGCAATGTTTCAGGTAACAACCCTTGACATGGAGGCGCTGGCAAAACGCGGCGCTGCCCCCGATTACGGTATGGATTTTTTTGGCAAAAAAACCTACCTTACCGTTTCGGGCCAGCTTGAAGCGGAAACCTATGCCCTGGCCCTTTCCCGTGTATACACCTTTGGCCCAACTTTCAGGGCGGAAAACTCAAACACGGCCCGGCACCTTGCCGAGTTCTGGATGATTGAGCCGGAAATAGCCTTTGCGGACCTTGAGGACAACATGGCGCTGGCCGAAGATTTTCTTAAAAATGTTTTTACATCCGCCCTTGAGGATTGCGCCGCCGATCTTGCCTTTTTCGATTCCCATATTGAAAAGGGGATACTTGAAACCCTGCGGCAGGTGGTAGATTCCCAATTCATCCACATTACATACAGTGACGCAATCCGGGAACTGGAAAAGGGCGCAGCCGCCGGTTTTGCCTTCGAATTTGCGCCCCGCTGGGGCTGCGATCTTCAAAGCGAACATGAAAAGTATCTTACCGAAAAAGTTGCCGCAGGACCGGTTATCGTTACCGATTATCCAAAAGAGATCAAGGCGTTTTATATGAAGCAAAACAATGACGGTAAAACTGTCCGCGCCATGGATGTGCTGGTTCCCCGTCTGGGTGAAATTATCGGCGGCTCCCAGCGGGAGGACAATCTTGAAAAACTTGCCGCCCGCATGGCAGAACTGGGAATGAAGGCCGAGGACTATGCCTGGTATCTGGATCTCCGCCGCTATGGCAGCGTTCCCCATTCAGGATTTGGGCTGGGGTTTGAGCGGCTTATTCAATATATAACCGGCATGGCGAATATCAGGGATGTAATCCCCTATCCCCGTGCGGCAGGACAGGCAAACTTTTAATTATCACCATGAAAAAAATACGCCTGTTCTCTCTGGTCCTTGCCCTGTTTTGCCGGCTTGCCTTGCACCTTGGCGCGCAGAACGGCTATCATTCGCCGCTGGACTACAGCGCCCCGCCCCTGCTTGCTCCGTATCTGGCTACCGCGCCTGAAATCGTTTCCTTCGCTGCTGTCCTTATCGACGCTGCAACCGGCACGCCGCTGTACCTCAGAAACCCCGATGAGGAAATTTCCCCGGCTTCCCTTACCAAACTGATGACCATGCACCTGGTGATGACCGAGGCTGCCAATGGCCGGGTTTCGCTGGATGAAATTATTCCAATCGGGCCTGAAAGCTGGGCTCAGAACCAGCCGGCCCGTTCGAGCCTGATGTTCCTTGCGCCGGGACAGATTGTAAGCCTGCGGGAAATAATGCTGGGGCTGGCAGTTTCATCGGGAAACGATGCGGCGGTGGCGGCGGCCCTGCGTCTTGCCCCCACAGTACGGGACTTTGCCGCAATGATGACCCTGGAGGCCCGGCGAATGGGACTGGCGAAAACCCGCTTTACCGAGCCCTCCGGCATTTCCGAACACAATATGACCACCGCCGCTGAATTCGCCGCGTTTTGCCGCGAGTACCTGCTGTGGCACCCGCAGAGTCTTGCCGAATTTCACTCGGTGGAAACATTCGCCTACCCACAGGCGCACAACATGCCGGAAGCCTTCCGCAGCCATCCCAAGACCATAGTGCAGGCCAACCGCAACGCCCTGCTAAAAACCTTTCCCGGCGTTGACGGCCTGAAAACCGGCTATATTGATGAAGCGGGCTACAATATTGCCCTTACCGCCGAGCGAAACGGCAGCCGGTTTATCGCCGTGATCCTTGGCGCGCCGGCGAGTCCGGGCGGCGATCGTCTCCGGGATGAAGATGGCCGGCGGCTGCTTTCATGGGCTTTTGAAAATTTCAAAACTGTCCGCCCGGTCATCGGGCCGCTTGAACCGGCCCGGCTGTGGAAAGGTAAAAGCGGGAAGGTAGAACTGCGGCTTGCGGAAGCGGCGGACTTTACCGCCCCAGTTGACCGCGCCGCATCCCTCCGGTTTTCCGTGGAGGCCGCCGATCCTCTTATTGCCCCGCTTCCCGCCCACTACCCCGCCGGCTGGCTTGTTCTCTTTGATGAAAAGGGGGAAGTCAACCGGGTACGGCTTCTTACCGCCCGGGCCTATGAACCGGGAAACATTTTTAAGCGGCTGTGGGACAGCATAGGCTTATTGTTCAGAAAACGGCCTGCGGAGAATGTTACGGCTGTTTACGGCGTTTTGCCGGCCCGGATAAGGGCTTTGAGAAACATCAAGAGGGGAACCTTCGGTTGAGGTTCGCTTTTGCAGGAAGCGCGAGCAGGGCCGGCATCTGTTCCGCAATGGGGGAACTCCAAATGGTCAAGACCAAAAAGAAAATACGATAGAACGGAAAACCGGCAATCTTCAGGTAGCTGTTGCGATATGAAAAAGGCGTTCATATTTTAATCGTGTTTTTGAAAAAGAATTTGTCATGGGCTGAAATTATTAAAGGCAAGAAACAATACATTACGCCGATAATGAAAATAAAAAACAATACTGTTACTTTTAGCAGTTGGTGCAATTTCACAATACTTCAACTTCTAACAATGCATCGCAAAGCCTGGATTCGATTGGCTCTTTGTGATTGTAATCGCACGCTATATATATGTTCTTGGATAAAAATGAACTCTGAATCATCAAGCCCATCGCGTAAATAAGATTCAATAACTGAATTGATACCTTCTCTTAGAGCCTGTTCAAAATCTGGAATTTTGGCGTTGCAAACGCCAAAATTCTACCTTGCAGGCTCCAAAAGAGCCCGAAAATCGGGATTTTTGCGGTCTATTACCGCAAAAATCCACAATTTGAACAGGCTCTTACGGATTCAGCTTTCTGGCTGCTGATGTACTGGGTACTTGAAAATGCCCAGCATTTGTAGAGAACTGGTTTTCAGTGCTTGCTGAACTTTTAACAATAACTTCTCCCAACAACCCCAGGCATAACCTGGACCGCAGCCGGCCTACCATACATCGGAATCTCAATAGTTCCCGTTTGCTTGGGTTTACTGACCTTAACCACCGAATCCTTCGAGCGCTCCATCAGTTATCTGAATCTTGTCGCCGGTAACAGCAACCTCAATAATTTAGAACAATTTTGCCTTGTTTCAAGACAGGGCCGGCGCGCTATATATGCTGACCCTTTATGCTGTAAAGAATTACGATTTCAGCCATAAAAAATACGTATAAGCTAATTCCTTATGCTACAAGGAATTAAAAATTATAGTGCTCTCGCCCCGCGTCTTAACTATACTGCAAAAACATCTGTTAATCCGGCAAAAGAACAAGACAAAAGACGTGATTTTTATTATTATACTAAAACATGAATATCAGCCGGATAAGCCCCAAATGTCTTTTTTTACTTGCGGCGGCCTTGTTTACCGCCCTGCCTCTGTTTCCAGCCGGGGGGGATGCAGGGTCCGGGCTTGATCCTGACACAACGCAAACGATTCTTGCCGAAGTTGCGGATCTAATGGCCCGCAGGAAATATCCTGAAGCCCTGGCGCTTTTTGACCAGATTAATCAGACGGGCAGCGCAAACAGGGAATTGGAATTGCTGCGGGCGTCGCTGCTGAATTCCGCGGGCAGGACCGCCGACGCGCGGGCTATCGCGTCGGGAATACTTTCCCGCGAACCGGACAACATCGACGCGCTCCTGGTCCTTGCCGCTTCAGCCGCCGCCGAGGGTAAAGACAGGGAACAGCGGACCACTCTGGAGCGGGTGATCAAAATCGATCCAAAAAATACCAAAGCCCTGTCCGATTTGGGCTATATTGCGATTCGCGCACAATCCCTGCGGACTGCGGGCGCCTATTTTGACCGTGCGCTGGCGTCTGACGGGAATTACGGCGAAGCCCTGGTAGGCCGGGCCATTGTGTACCGGTACGCGCAAGATCCAAAAAAATCCGAGCAACTGCTCAACAAGGCGGTACGGCTTAACCCCCAATGGGCAATGCCCTTAAACGAACGGGCGCGGCTCTACAAAGGCGCGGGCTTTCTGGAAGACGCCCTGGGGGATCTTGACGCCGCAAAAAAACTTGAACCGGACAATTATTGGATTGCCGCGGACCGGGGCGCTGTTTTGGTTGAACTCAACCGGAAGCCGGAGGCGCTGGAGGAATTCAACCGTGCCATATCGCTTGAGCCAAATAATTTTCTGGCTTATGTGTACCGTGCGGGTATTAAAGACGAAGCCGGTGATTACGCGGGAGCGGAACAGGACTATCTTGTCCTTATGAAACTTAAGCCTGAGTATTATTTTGCATCTGAAGGGCTGGGGTTTATCAGGATGCGGAACCAGCAGTGGGCCGGCGCCCGGGACGCCTTTCTTGCGGCATACAAACAGTCGCCCAGGGAATACTGTTATGCGCTGCTTGCTACGATAAACTGGATGCGGGCGGGCAGAGCGACAGATCCTAAACAGTTTCTGGCCCAGGTCCTTCGCACCGCTCCCAGGGAGTCTGTGGAATGGTACATGTTAAAGCTGTACCACGACCTGTCAGGCGACAACGACATGGCCGTGCGCATAGACAGCGAAAAAAATCTTGATGCAAAGTCAAGAATGCTTTTCTATCTGGCCAATTATTATGATATTCGGGGGAAAAAAAATCTTGCCGATAATTATTTTCTACAGGTGCGGGAAATGAACCGGGTCTCGACCATTGAATGGCGAATAAATGAATGGATGATTGATGAACGGGGCTTAAGGGGATTATAAGGAATTACAATGAACAGTAACAGTGTACATGTGCTTATAGGCGGCAGGGACATCAAGCTAATTGGAACAGCCCATGTTTCAAAAGAAAGTATCGAAGAAGTAGCCCAGGCGATTCGGGAAGAAAAACCCGGTATGGTCTGCGTAGAACTGGACGAGGGGCGTTATGCTTCCATTTCGCAAAAGGAAAACTGGGAACGGCTTGACGTAGCCAAGGTCTTTAGGGAAGGCAGGGGATTTCTGTTGATTGCCAACCTTGTACTGTCCGGTTTTCAGCGCCGCCTGGGAAATGAGCTTGGGGTTAAGCCTGGCGAAGAAATGAAGACTGCCATTGAAACCGCCAAAGAAATGGGAATCCCCTACAGCCTTTGCGACAGGGAAGTGCAGATAACGCTGCGCCGGGCGTGGGCCCGCTGTGGGTTGTGGAGCAGGTGTAAACTGCTGGCATCGCTTCTTTCCGGCGCTTTTACTACAGAAAAACTCAGCGCCGATGAAATTGAAAACCTGAAAAAACGCAGCGAGCTTGACGGCATGATGTCCGAGCTTGCCGCTTATCTTCCCGGAGTAAAGGAAACGCTGATTGACGAACGCGACCGTTACCTTGCGGCAAAGATATGGGCGGCGTCTGCGCCGGCGGAATCACAGGCAGGCCAGGTTTGCGGGGTCGTTGCCGTTGTAGGCGCCGGCCACCTGCAGGGGATCAAATCACATCTTGAAAAACTTGCATTAGGCGAAGAATCTTTCGATGTTACAGAACTTGACTCCATTCCAGAAGCTGGTTTTGTTTCAAAGGCCGCAGGATGGATTATACCCATACTGATAGTGGCCCTTGTTGCAGCAGGATTCTTCCGGGCAGGCGCAATCGTAAGCCTTCAGGCTATACTCCGCTGGGTGTTGTGGAACGGTTCCCTTGCAGCGCTGGGAACCATTATTGCTTTGGGGCATCCCCTTTCGGTTCTTGTTTCTTTTCTGGGCGCCCCTATCGCTACCATTAACCCCTTTATCGGCGTAGGGCTTTTTTCCGGCATTGTTGAAGCAACGTTCCGCAAGCCCCGCGTCACGGACGCCGAAACCCTCTCTGAAGACCTTGCCGGCATTAAAGGCATCTATCGTAACCGTATCACCAGAGCCTTATTGGTTTTTTTCCTTTCGAGCCTTGGCGGTGCAATTGGAAACTTTATTTCCATTCCCATGCTTGCCGGTTTACTGGTAAAATAGTTAATCCGTTTCGGCAAGTACAGTAATGAGGCTGTTGCAAAACTTCAGTTTTGCAACAGCAACCGCTGAAAAACGCAGTTTTGTAGCCCGTAGGGCGAAGAACTGCAAGAGCCTGTGCAAAACTAACCGAGTTTTGCAACAGGCTCTAATTAATGTCTGTCCATAAAACCGCTTGCTTTATGGACAGACCGGAGGTATTCATTTTATGGAAATAAACTGGAAAAAAAATACAATACTTTTTTTGGGCGGGCAGTGCCTTTCGCTTTTTGGATCGATGCTGGTGCAATATGCGATCATGTGGCACATTACCCTCAAAACGGAATCCGGTTCAATGATAACCGTTTTTATTCTGGCAGGGATTCTTCCCATGTTTTTTATTTCCCCCTTTGCCGGAGTCTGGGCGGATCGTTTTAACCGGAAATATATTATCAACATTGCCGACGGCTCTATTGCCCTTGCCACTTTAATTGTAGCGGTATTTTTTATTTTTGGTTTTGAAAGTCACTGGCTGCTTTTGGGCTGCGCCGCAATCCGCGCTCTTGGGCAGGGTGTGCAGACCCCGGCGGTAAACGCCTTTATTCCGCAAATTGTGCCGGAGCAGCACTTGACCAAAATCAACGGTATTAATGGCAGTATTCAGTCGCTTACCATGCTGCTTGCCCCCATGTTAAGCGGGGCGCTGCTTTCGTTTGCGTCAATAAAGATAATTTTTTTTCTTGATGTATTTACCGCAATCATCGGTATTGGCATTGTGTTTTTCTTTGTAAAAGTTCCCGCTGCTAAAGGAAATGCCGGCGCTGAATTATTCACGGAAAACCACGCTGCGCAGGGCGAAACGCCTTCCGGGGGCAAGGGTCTTGAGTATTTCCATGATCTTAAGGAAGGGATAAAATATGTCGGCAGACACGGATTCATTCTGCGGCTAATTGTTTTTTCAACGATTTTTTTTATTGCCGTGTCTCCCACAGCTTTTTTAACTCCCCTGCATGTTACCAGAAAATTTGGGCAGGAAGCGTACGCTGCCATTACCGGCATCTTTACCAAGGAAGTCTGGCGGCTTACCGCTTTGGAAATCGCCTTTTCTTCGGGAATGATGCTGGGCGGCCTCTTGATAAGCGTATGGGGCGGTTTTAAAAACCGCATCTACACCATGGCTCTTGCCACCGCGCTCTTTGGCATCGAGGCAGTTGCCCTTGGCTTCTTAACCAACTTTTGGCTTTATCTTGCGGTAATGGCGATTATGGGAATGACCATGCCGCTTTACAACACCCCTTCTATGGTACTGCTGCAATCAAAAATAGAAAGCGCCTACATGGGCAGGGTCTTTGGGGTTTTCGGCATGGTGTCCAGCCTTATGATGCCCGCTGGAATGTTGATATTCGGCCCGTTAAGCGACAAGGTATCAATCGATCTGCTGCTTATAGTAACCGGCATTGTTATTTTTCTGCTTAGTATTCCCTTTATTACCAGCAAGGTTTTACGGGAAGCGGGAAGGCCCTAGGGATGCACTGATTAAATGCAATCGTGGACGCGGGCTAAAGTCCTAAATCAGTGTATCTTACCCGTATCTGCGCAAGCCTGTATACCCTGTCTTTAATCCAGGCAAGACTGAATAGTTCTTGTGTTAATGAGGCTGTTCCAAAATGTCAAATTTTGGAACAGCCTCGAATGAGTTCCTTCCTAACCTGTCTGCATTGCAACGCCTGCGCGCAGTTCCGCCAAAAACCTCTTTTTATCCGGTGAACGCATCAGGCTTTCGCCTACCAGGGCTGCGTCAATTGCCAGCGCTTGCAGGGCGCGGACATCGGCGGGGGAAGCAATGCCGCTTTCGGCAACCGTAACAATACCGGCGGGAACAAGCGGGCGCAGGTGCGCGGTAAGGGCAAGATCAACGGCGAATGTTTTAAGGTTCCGGTTATTGATGCCGATGATTCGGGCCCCTGCCCCCAGCGCTTTTTCAAGTTCCCCCTCATCGTGAATTTCAACTAACGCTGAAAGTTTCAGTTCTTCGGCGATTTTGATAAATGCCCCAAGAGCCGCCGGGTCAAGCAAGGCGCATATCAGCAGAAC
>JAITHQ010000239.1 GCA_031279925.1 Treponema sp.
TTCAAGGGCAATACCACATTCATAACCTGCGGCAACTTCCCGCACATCATCCTTAAACCGCTTGAGCGAGGCTATCTTGCCGCTGTGTATAACGATCTCTTCGCGGATAAGATTAACGCTGGCGCTGCGCTTAACCGTACCGGTAAGCACATAACAGCCCGCAATGGTTCCTACCTTTGGCACCTTAAAGGTGTTCCGTACCTCTACCGTGGCGATAAGTTCTTCTTTAGTGTCGGGCTTGAGCATTCCTTCCATGGCCTGCTCGATTTCTTCTACCGCCTTGTAAATAATATTGTACTTGCGGATGTCAACCTTTTCCTGATCCGCCAGGAGCTTTGCCTTGGGCAGGGGCCGTACATTAAAGCCGATAATAATAGCGTTAGAGGCAATAGCCAGGTCAACGTCGCCTTCGTTAATGGGCCCGGGCAAAGCCTGAATTACATGGAGACGTATCTCCCTTGTTGAAAGTTTTTCAAGGCTGGCCTTGAGCGCCTCGGCGGAACCCTGCACGTCTGCCTTTATAATCACCTTTAGTTCCTGAATAGCCCCATCGCTTATCATATCATGCAGGTTATCCATAGTGATCTTTCTGATATTTTTGGCATCCTCGAAGCGTTTCAGTTCCTGCCGTTTGGAAGAATATTCGCGGGCGATTTTTTCGTCATCCACTACCTGCAGGGGATCGCCGGCGTTGGGAATGCCCTCAAAGCCCAGCACCTCTACAGGCATGGAAGGCGTCGCATGGGTAAGTTTTTCTCCCTTGTCGTTAAAGATCGCCCGTACCTTACCGGGCCAGATTCCCGCAACAAAGGAGTCGCCGATGGCAAGGGTTCCTTTTTCTACCATAACCGTTGCCACAATGCCCCGGCCATGATCGATTCTCGATTCCAGTATTTTGCCTTCGGCGCTCCGCTGGAAATTGGCCTTAAGGTCAAGCAGTTCAGCTTCCAGCAGAATCGATTCAATAAGTTTATCAACGCCGGTTTTTTGCAGGGCGGAAAGATCGACAAACATGGTCTGCCCGCCCCAGTCTTCGGGCATGAGGCCCAGATCGGAAAGCTGGCTTTTAACGCGGTCGGGGTTTGCTTCGGGTTTGTCGATTTTGTTGATTGCCACGATGATGGGAACCCCGGCTTCCTTGGCATGGTTAATGGCTTCGATGGTTTGAGGCATAACGCCGTCATCGGCGGCAACCACCAGCACGACAATGTCCGTAACCTGGGCGCCCCGCGCCCTCATGCGGGTAAAGGCTTCGTGGCCGGGGGTATCCAGAAAGGTGATGTTCCCGTGGGACGTTTCCACCATATACGCGCCAATGTGCTGAGTAATGCCCCCAAATTCGCCCGATACCACATCGGCGCTTCGGATTGCGTCCAGCAGCTTGGTCTTGCCATGGTCAACGTGTCCCATAACCGTAACCACCGGCGGGCGCGGCAAAAGTTCCGCCCCTTCGTCGGATTCGGTTTCGATAACCGTCTCGTCATACAGGCTTACGATCTTTACATCCGCGCCGAATTCAGCCGCAAGCAGCGTAGCCGTATCCGCATCGATCTGCTGGTTTATGGTAACCATCTGGCCCATGCTCATCAGTTTCTGAATAAGGTCGGAGGCTTTCAGGTTCATTTTCCGCGCCAGTTCCGACACCGAAACCACTTCCATTATTTCAATGGTTTTGGGTACCGGATTGGCAATATGGGTAATCTTTTTCTTGGTCTGGAGGAGTTTTTCCTCCATTTCGAGTTCTTTTTCTTTACGGTTATAGACCGGCTTTTTGGCCTTAAAGGTGCGTTTTGCCGCTCCCTTACCATCGGGAATGGGGCTTGCCGGAGCGGGGGGGCCGCTGCGTCCAATGCCTGGCCGGGGATGGGGATGGCCGCCAAAACCCGGTCTGCCGCCCGGAGCGCCGGGGCGGGGACTAAAGCCGGGCCGGTTCCCGCCGCCCGGTCGCGGAGCGCCGTTTCCGGCAAAGCGGGGCTGTCCCGGCCTGCCGGTATCGGTATGGGGAGGTCTGCCGCCCGGCCTACCGCCGCCTGAAGGCCGCTGGGAAAAGGAACCTGATCCGGACGGGCCCCTGCCGGAGTGAGGCCGGCCTTCATCCGCCGGGCGGCGGCCTACGAGCTTGCCGCCTACCCTGCCGGCTGCGGCGGCTGGCCGCTGGGTAAAGGGGAAGGCTGTTACCGGGCCTGTGGAAACCGGAGCGGCAGCCGGCGCTGTTTCCTGTTTTACCGGGCCGGGGCTTGCCGTATCTTCAGCGCCGGTTTTTTTTGCTTCCGGGGGAACGCTGCCGGGAACCGTGTTTTGCCCCGGCTTTGCCGCAGCCGCGTTTTCCCCGTTCTGTGAAGCGGCGTCAGCCTGGCTTCCAGTGTGGCTTGAGACAACAATCCTTGGCTGAACCTTTTTCGCCGCCGGCTGAACAGGCGCGCCCGATACAGGCTTTTTTTTGACAACAATGACTTTACGGCGCTCTCCAGGTTCGGCAACACCTTTCCCGGCGCCTTCGTCGGAATCGTTTGGAATGTGCTTGATAAGTTCAGCCTTTGGTTTTTTCGTGTTGTCTATTTCCTCTGCCATTTATTCCTCTTCTTCATATTCAAAACTCAAGCCTATGCCGCAGTTGGGGCAATTGGTCATATCTACCGTGATCTTTGCCCCGCACTCAGGACACTCGTACTCTGCTTCTTCTTCGGCAATGTCGCCTTCGGCGGCTTCCGGTTCACCGGACGTCTCTTCTTCCCCGCCGTCCTCTTCCACAATCTCAACATACTCCTCAATAAGGCGGCGCAATTCATCAAGCTGCCCGGCGGAAATTCCTTTATCTACCAGGTCTTCGGAACCCAATTCCAGGAAATCTTCGATAAAGTCTATGCCGTTATCCAGCAGCGCCTGGGCAACCTGGGGATCAATGCCGGGCAGTTCGGAAATACGGGAAAGTTCTTCCGGTTCTGAATCGCCAAAAAGTTCCGAAACCGCGCGGCGGGATTCAGCGGCAATATCCATTTCGGCAAACTGGGCTTCGGTTTTTACATCGATATTCCAGCCCACCAGGCGGTTTGCCAAACGTACGTTAAGCCCCTGCTTTCCGATTGCCAGTGAAAGCAGCGAATCGCTGACTACCGCCAGGGCGCTTTTTTTTGCTTCGTCCAGAATTATTACATCCCGGACTTCCGCCGGGGAAAGGGCGTTCTTGATAAAACGCCGGGGATCGGGATCGTATTTAAGGATATCGATCTTTTCCCCTTCAAGTTCCTTTATAACCGCCTGAATCCGCACCCCCTTAAGCCCCACACAGGCCCCCACGGGATCAACATCATCGCGGTTTGAATACACGGCAAGTTTGGTACGGTAGCCGGCTTCCCGTACAATTTTGTGAATCGTAACGGTCTTGTCGTAGACTTCGGGAACCTCCAGTTCAAAAACAGCCTGCACAAAATCGCTGTCGGTCCGGGACAGCACTACCTGCAGGCCCGTCTGGGTTTTGGTTACCTCTTTTATAAGGGCCTTGATCCGGTCATTAACATGGTAGGTTTCACGCGGGGACTGAAATTTTTTTGGAAGTATGCCTTCTATTTTACCCAAATCGACATAGATGGTTCCGTTCCGCTCCCGCTGATAATAACCGATGATAATCTCGCCCACTTTATCTTTAAATTCAGAATAGAGGCTGTCTTTCTGAATTTCCCTAATCGTTTGATGGGCGGTCTGTTTGGCGCTTTGTACCGACTGCCGGCTGAATTCTTTGGGGTCAACCTCGATAAGGATTTCATCACCCGCTTCCGCTTCGCGATTAAGCTCCCTTGCTTCGTCAATATCTATTTCCATAACCGGATCGTACACGCCGTCATGCTCAACGATTTTTTTCTGTGAATAAATGGCAACTTGTTTATCGTCATTTATCCTGACTATGGCGTTTTCATCGGTTCCATACCGTTTTTTGTACGCCGCCAGCAGCGTATTTTCAATAGTCCGCAGAATCAGTTCCTCGGAAAGACCGCGATCCTGACTCAACTGACGGATTACCTCCGACACATCCGTAGCCAATTTATTCCTCCTGTGAAGCGTCAAGTTTCGCTTTGGCAATAATTTCGTAATCCAACCGCATGGTTCCCTCTTTTCCTTTTAACACTATACCTGTTTCATCGGCGGCTTCCAGAACACCTGACGACCAGTCCGCAATATCGGTACGGTAACAGCGCACCCCTCTGCCCCGGTAATGGGCCGCTTCCACGCCGTCCTTTATCAGCCGGTCTATGCCGGGCGAGGACAACTCCACATACAGCCCCTGACCGGGGAAGGCCAGTTCCAGCCGTGGCAGAATGGCCCGGTGCGCTCGTGAGCAATCATCGGTTCCCATTGCGCCCGGTTTATACACGACCGCCCGAATCCGTACCGTTCCCGGCAAGCCTTTTCTGCCATTCCTCCGTTGCGCCTGCAGCTCGATAAGTTCAAGCCCCAGCCCCCGAAGTATGGTTTCCAGCGGTTCTGTAAGGGCCGCCGCTTCCGGCATTTCTGCTTTAGCGGAATACCGCACTGTAGTACCTTACGCCTCAATTTTAAGGGGAACTTTAAAACTAAAGTTCCGGCAGTTCTTAATGAAAAAAGGGCTTTTGAAAGCCCTTTTTTATGATGAAAGATATACTATACTAAAATAGAATA
>JAITHQ010000266.1 GCA_031279925.1 Treponema sp.
TGGAATTTTGGCGTTACAAACGCCAAAATTCTACCTTGCAGGCTCCAAAAGAGCCCGGGAATCGGGATTTTTGCGGTCTATTGGCCGCAAAAATCCACAATTTGAACAGGCTCTAAGACTGGCAAAACAGTGGGGTAATGAACTGGTTGAATTAACGCGCCGTGAATTGGAAGATATGCCCTCCTACACTGATCCATCGGGCAAATTGCATTGGCTTATTGGCAACGTGGATTTGCGGCAGGGAGCGCATTTTAAAAACATCGATCGATGGTAAACGCTTTGGCAAACAAATACATCATTGATCTTAAAAACGGCGGCAGCGAACATTACGATTCCGTTGACGCGCTTATAAAGGCGGGATGGGCGCTGGACTAAACAAGGCTGGCTCACACGCCTCGGTTTATCAGCTTTGCTAAAAAATTAAATGTTTCGCCCTGGAAAAACACCCTTTTCCAATGGCTTTTTTCATACTATACTTTAATAAAATATGAATGTAGCCCCCGCTCTAGGGCGGTTCATCCGGGCCTCGTTCAAAAAAATTACGGGCCAAGGCCCGGTTATACTGGAGTTTACTGCCATGAAGCTGTTATTCAAAACCCGCGCCATACTGCCTATGCTCATTATTGGGGCGGCGCTTTGCTTTTTCCTCTCCGCCTCAAGCAGGGCGCTCATTCCTGATAGTCTTTCGCCTGAGGAGCTGATCCAGCGGGCGCAGGAAGCGTCCGACCGGAATCGTTACAAGTTGGCTTTGCAGTACTATCAGGCTCTTCTGGAACGCAACCTTTCAAATATCGATCTGGTCTGTACTGCGGAATATGAAATCGCTTTTATCCACTATAAGCAGAAAAAATATACCGAAGCCAGGTCGGAACTGAACGCCCTGCTTGAACGTTACAATATTCCCGACGAAGAACTTCTGCCACCGCAGTTCAAGCGCTTGGCAACAATTGTACTGGATCGGATAACAGAAAAAGAAAAACCCAAGTTCCCCTTTACTCTGTTCCAGAAAAAAGGCGCATAGCCGCCGCACCGGTTCATTGCGGCAATATGATCGCGTGAACCTGGATTCCACGGGCGCCGGCTTCCTGGTTTACCATCTCTTTGGTGATTTTCCCGCGGGGCCGGGGATGGGGTGGAGCGTCGCCGATGAGTATCATCATCTTTGTTTCCGCTTCCCATGCGAATTTGGTCGCGCCCGCATACAGGGCCTCGTAGACCGCTTCGGGTATATCCCTGCCGCCGCCAACGCGAATAGCGTTAAGATCCCGCTGAAACACGTTGAAATCTTCGGTAAAAGGAATAACTTTGCTGATGTATTCCTCATGGTAGTCCTTGTACAAGACCATGCCTATGCGGAAGGCGGAAAAACCGGAGATGATTTCCTGCAGCATGGGGATCAATTTAAGACGGATTACATCAATGTCATCCCTCATGCTGCCGGTAGTATCCAGGCAGAGTACTATATCCACAGCCTTGCCTTTTTCCTTTTCAAGCGTTTCCCTGATCCGGTCCACAAGATCGGCAGGCCCGGTTGAATACCGCACGTTTTCCCCGGCAATTTCGGTAAAGGTGTCCACAGTATCCTTCATATAATTTCCTTCAGGCGGGCCGGACAGAGGCTCCTGGCTTACCCGAAGAATAAAAGGGTTGTCCTTAAAGGGACCCCGGTAATCGCCATAGGCATAATAAAAAGCGCGGATATTTAAATAGGTTCCGTCTACCACGTAGACTTCTCCGTTGCGGCCTCCTTCATATCCGTAATGAATAATATAGGGAATATAGATATGAAAGGCCCAGCCCAGTTCAGGATGCCATTCAACTGTAGAATCGATAAGAGAATATATTCTGTTTTCCCGTGGCAGGGGAACACCGTCTATAACGCGAACCTCATCGCCGTTCACCGCATTCCATTCGGCTGCCCGGTACGCATAATTTTCCTCTCGGAATAGCGGGTCGCGGGTGGATTCGGTAAGCAGTACCGAGCCGATATCCGGTTTCTGCCGGATAAACAGATGGAATCCGCCGTCTACCCGCTGCTCAATCCGCAGATCGCCGCTGCCAATGCCCAAATCCTGAGCGTGCAGAGGAACAAAAATACAAATACCGAACAAAAAGGCTAAAGCCCGGAAAAGACAATTATCCATCATTTTTTATTATCGGGTCTAACCGAACTATGCTGAATCGCTTTTTTGTATTATATTTGTATTATGAAACTATTTCAACGTAAATTTTTGAAAAGGCCATTATTATCATATTGCGGTTTTACAGGGCAAGGGCCAAAACTGCCAACAATTTGCCGCCTTGCAGCCCTTTGTGTATAAGGAGCTATATGAGATCGCCAAAAGAACTTTCGCTGGACAATAAGCTCACGGAAACCGTAGCCGCCTTCCGGCTTTCAGGAGCGGCTTTGAAAGGAATCAAGCTGCTCCTTTCCGATGAGGAGATACAGGCCGCCCAGGAATACGCCAATACCGTCTCGATTGTGCGGCTGGGTTACAACGACCACGGCCCGGTACACATGCGCACCGTCGCCATGAATGCCATGGTCATGCTCGACCTTTTGCGCAGGGCGGGAATTAAAACCAGCCTGGAAAAAGAAGATTGCGGCGATTTTGAGGATAGCCTCACAGCGGTGATCCTTGCCGCCATGCTGCACGATTTGGGCATGGGCGTCGGGCGGCAGGATCACGAGCTGCACAGCGCGTACCTTGCCCTGCCGGTTCTGGAACGGATTCTGGCGCAGGTATACGAAAACAATGTACGCAAGCGGGTAATGATCCGCTCTCTGGCGCTGGAAGGGATTTCCGGCCACATGGGAAACCGGACCGTACATTCCCTTGAGGCCGGTATTGTGCAGATAGCGGACGGCTGCGACATGACCAAGGGCCGGGCGCGCATACCCATTGCGCTGGGGCAGGCCCCCCGCGCCGGGCATATTCACCAGTACTCCGCCGGTTCTATCGAAGAAGTCCGCATCGGCGCGGGGCAGGAAAAGCCCATTCATATTGATGTGATGATGTCCAGCGAGGTAGGGCTTTTTCAGGTTGAGGAAGTGCTGCTGGGAAAAATCGCCGCCAGCACAGCCAAGCCCTTTGTTGAGCTCTATGCCCAGGTGCGGGAAGAAACCCCCAGGCGGTATTTGTAGGGGCTGTTAATGAAAAAAATTAATAATGTTATTTCCCGGTATATTTTTTCTGACGAGCTGCCCCTTAAAGGCAGAGTCTTCAATCTGGTGTTGAGCTTTGGCATACTCGCCGAATTTATTTCCCTGATTGTCCGCGCCATTGAGGGCGTCTCATCAATTGCGGTGTATATAGTAGCGGGGATGATACTGGTAACGGGGGCAACGCTGTGGTTCTGTAACAAAATCAGGCGGTATACATTGGGGACATGGCTTGCCGTGATTATTGTCTGCGATATTTTCTTTCCCCTTTTGTTTTTTTTCGCCGGGGGAGTCTCAGGCGGCATGGCCGGTTACTTTGTACTCTGCATCGTGTTGATTTTCTTCCTGCTCAAGCAAAAAGAATGTATCGTCATGCTGCTGGTACATCTTGCCATTATGGCCGCCTGTTATACGATAGGAAGACTCTACCCCGCTACCGTAACCGGTTTCAAAAGTGATTTTTCACGGTATCTGGATATTATGCATACGATTATTGTCGCGGGCCTGTTAACCGGCTTCCTGCTCAAATACCAGAACCGCATCTACGAAATGGAAAAAGCAAAAGCCGAAGCCGCTTCACGGGCAAAGGCGGATTTTTTGGCGAATGTCTCCCACGAAATCCGCACGCCGCTTAACGCCATCATCGGCCTTGGCGAACTTGAGCTTGATAAAAACCTGCCCGCAGACACCGTTACCAATCTGGAAAAAATGCACAACTCCGGCATGAGCCTCCTTTCCATTATTAACGATCTCTTGGATATTTCAAAAATCGAAGCCGGCCATTTTGAGCTGATTCCCGTTGAGTATCAGACCCCCAGTTTTATTAACGATACGGTTAATCTGAACATGGTTCGTATCGGCAGCAAGCCCATCACCTTTCGTCTTGATATTGACGAGAACCTGCCCTTCAAACTGTATGGGGACGAGATACGGCTGCGGCAGATACTCAACAACCTGTTAAGCAACGCGTTTAAATACACCAAAGAGGGGACGGTGGTTTTGCGTATCCGCTGCGAGCCTTTTGAAAAAGCGGACGGGACCGTATCCCCCGTATACTCGGCGCTGGACAAGGCGGAAAAACTCTATATGGTTTGTTCGGTAGAGGACACCGGCATGGGCATACGTCCCGAAGACATCGGCAAACTGTTTTCGCTGTACAAACAGGTTGATACCGAAAAACACCGCCATATTGAGGGAACGGGCCTTGGCCTTTCAATCTGTAAAAACCTGGTAGAATTAATGGGCGGCGCTGTTTCCGTGCAGAGTGAATACGGCGCAGGCAGTATTTTTACCGTACGCATACCCCAGCGCATAATGGATTCCGCCCCGCTTGGCCGGGAGATGGTAGACAACCTTGCCCGGTTCCGCTTTGCCGCAAAAAAGCGGGAGCGGCGGAAGACCATTCTGAATCCCATGCCCTATGGAGCGGTACTGGTAGTTGACGATGTGGAAACCAATCTGGATGTGGCAAAAGGCATGATGATGCCCTACGGCCTTACCATAGACTGCGTAGCTTCCGGCAAAGAGGCGATTCAGCTGGTGCGCGATCAAAAGACCCGCTACGACGCGATTTTTATGGATCACATGATGCCCGGCATGGACGGCATCGAGGCGGTAAAAATTATCCGCGAAGAAATAGATGACGAGTATGCCCGCACCGTGCCGGTCATTGCGCTTACCGCCAACGCCCTTATCGGCAACGATAAAATGTTTTTGGAAAACGGTTTCCAGGATTTCTTGACCAAGCCCATCGACATGACCAAACTTGACGCGATTTTGAACAAGTGGATACGGAACCGTGAGAAAGAACAACAACCAAAATGGGCGGCGCTTATCGAAAAAATGAAGACAGGTGGGGAAGCCGAAGCCGCAGCGGCCCCTGCCGTTCCACAGGGCGGCACGGATAAATCTGCGGCGCCGCAGGATGGGGCAGCCGGCAGTATTGCCGCCGTCATTGCGGGCATTGACTATGCCGGCGGGGTCAAGCGCATGGGAAACCGTGAAGCGGCCTATATCCGGGTGCTTACATCCTATTCAGCCAATATGCCCACCCTGCTTGCCAAAATCCGCGGCTTTACCGGACAAAACCTTGCCGATTACATAATCACCGTCCATGGGATTAAAGGCTCCAGTTACGGCATTTGCGCCGAAGCGGTAGGCAAACAGGCGGAGGCGCTGGAAATGGCCGGCAAGAGCGGCGACATTGAAACCATACTGGCAATGAACGACGGCTTTATTCTGCAAACGGAAAAGCTGGTTGCCGATATACGCCGGTATGTTACCGCGCTGTAAGGGTGTATGATTTTTACAGTGGAGCCATTGGGCTGGGGGGGGGGGGGGGGAGGGTATGAAATGTGTTGTTTCCTTATTCTACATGGATTTAGAGCATACCCCTAAAATAAAGCGGCGAACTCTTCCGATAGAGAATGAAAAGGCGAACCAATGAAACAAAAACACTCACGGGAAATAACAGACCGGTTCCGGGCGGCGGAACCATTTATACCTTAGAGACAGCGGGAGCCGCCACGGGAATACCGGGCGGAGGAGAATCACGCAAGACCCTTGCGTCTAGCTTCTAGGCACTTCTCCTACCGGTATACACTGGATGCCCCTGTCCGCCGATTCCTACGCGTCAAGCTCCGTATACCGTCCTTTCTACTGCTGGGGTGAACAAGGGGTGTTTCAGGCCCGCTGGACAGCCGAACTGGCGAAATACGGTGAAGTCAACAGCATAGACTGGACCTGGTTAAGCGCCGATGGCGGGAAGACCCGCACGCCTCTGGCGCTAGTGTTCTGTCCTAAACAAAATGCGGCACGGGCTGTTTGGTTTTTTCAATAGAAGCCAGGATAGTCTGAGCATTTTTTGTCCAGACGAATTTGCGGCCCGATGTATCCTACGCGTTTATATATGCTCGAATCGCCCGGCTCAACTGCGCCACGCTTTCCCTGCTCTCGCGGCGTATCCGCTTGTTCCTTATCTCCGCAAACCACCGTTCAACCAGATTAAGCCATGATGAATGGGCCGGTATA
>JAITHQ010000041.1 GCA_031279925.1 Treponema sp.
CTGCTTGAAGGTATGCCCTTCCTGTTTGTACGCGACCGCTCTTTCCCTATAATCCATACTGTATGCCATATCTTGTTTATCGCCTCTTTTTTCCAGTTCTTTATCTTATTCTACTATACCCGGACCAGTTGCGATTTGGTTTTGCGTTGTGGACCCGCGAAGATGTTTTTTGAGTTTGTGCAACGACTGGCAGCAAAGAGTACGGTAAAAGTATTTCTGATAATTGATATGCTATGGACGCATAAAAGCAAAAGAATAAAAGAGTGGGTACGGGGAAACAAAGGAAAGATAGCATTGTATTATCTGCCCGCATACAGTCCTGATGTGAAACCTGATGAACAGGTAAATGCGGATGAAAAGTACGGTGTAGGAGCAAGAACGCCGAAGAAAACCAAAGAGGATTTAGGTGTGGCTACGGAAGAACAGATGAAAATGGTAAACAAGGCTCCGCAGCGCATCATTAAGTATTTCGAAGATGCGGCTATTAGTCACGCCGCTTGATTTATGTATCATATTGCCGAGTCAGTAACGGAGGTCGAATCCAGAGAAACAACCTGGAGTCCCGTGGTTATGAGATGTTCATACCGGAGGGCGTGGAAAGTTCGTTCCATGACGCTGTTTTTGCCTACCGGTTGACCCGGACGTATATCGTATGCCAGGGACCGAATAGAGCGGGGAGGGAACGCCACGGGCAGCCATTGTTAGTGATATAAAAAAGGGCGTCAAGGAAGCCATTGTTTTCAACGACCGGTTTCTTTCGTGGTCTGGGGAAGATATTGAGTATCATCTCCCGCTGTTCGGGGGTTATGTTCGTTCTGGAAGTATATTATGTTTTTTTATGTGAACAGGCCCTAGCAGTATAAAACACTTTGTGTTATACTGGCAGAATGAAATGGATAGTGCTTGGCATTGCGGTGTTAATGTATGGGTTGATCATTGTGTTTCCCGGCAGGAAATCCTGGGCGGCGCTGGGGGCCGCGCTGCTGATGCTGATACTGGGGGTGATAGGCCCGGTGCAGGCGGTGGCGGAACTTATCAACTGGAACGTGTTATTGATCTTTGTGGGGAGCCTGGTTATTGCCGAGCTTTTTATTTACTCGCGGGTGCCGGCGGTTATTGCCGATTCTATTGTGTTTCATTCGCCTAACGTGGGCGTTGCAATTGTGGCGATTTTGATGATGACGGGGATTATTTCCGCATTTGTGGAAAATGTTGCCACAGTGCTGGTAATGGCTCCCATTGCGCTGGCCTTCTGCCAAAAACTTAAGCTAAACCCCCGCATGTTCATGGTGGGTCTTGCGGTAATGGCCAACCTGCAGGGAACGGCGACTCTGGTGGGCGATCCGCCTTCGATGATTTTCGCCGACTTTGCAAAATACGGCTTTAACGAATTTTTCTTTTTCCAGGGTAAGCCTTCGATATTTTTTGCTGTGCAGATTGGCATGATAGCTGGAGCGGTTTTCTTTTACTGTTTCTTTATAAAGGCAGGAACGAAAAAGGCCGTTATTGAAAAAGAAAAAGTCCGTACTCTGGTTCCTTCTATTTTATTATTGCTGATGATTGCAGGACTGGCGGCTGCCTCGTTTATTTTTGAAGGGCTTACCCTGGTTTCCGGCCTCTTTGTCATGGCGTTAGGTGTTTTCGGTTTTTTCTGGTACTGGCTTGTCCGCAGGGAAGGAATTGCGAAGTCATGGAAACTGGTAAAGGACCTAGACTGGGACACAGTGCTGTTTCTTATTGGTATTTTTGTGATAGTGGGGGCGGTGGCCGAGGTTGGGCTGCTGTCCGATTTTGCCGGTTTCCTGTCGCGGATAGTCGGCTCCAACATGCTCTTGGGCTTTGTGTTAATTGTTGTGGTTTCTATGGTTATATCTGGTTTTGTTGACAATGTGCCGTATATTATCGTGATGTTGCCGGTGGCATCAACATTGGCGGGCCAGCTTTCGCTCAAGCCGGAACTATACATGTTTGCTTTGCTGATTGGTTCCTGCATGGGCGGTAACCTGACGCCCTTCGGCGCATCGGCGAATGTGGTTTCCGTGGGAATCCTCCGCAAGCAGGGCGTATCAATGAGTTTTGGCCAATGGCTGAAAATCGGCGTTCCTTTTACCCTGCTTACCACCGCCGCTTCCACAGTGTTCATCTGGTTTATATGGCGCTAGACACTGTAAACAAAGAAGCAAAAATTTTCGGAATATATCTTAGCCGAAGGCACGGAGGGTAATGCCTAAATTCCAGCAAATGCTCAGCCTTTCGGCCTGTTGTATTATTGGTTTTATCCTTGCGTCAAAAATTTTTTGTGGGCCATTCCCCTTTCCAACAATACCGATCCGTGCTATAAATATCCATGATTGTTACAAAAAGCAAAGTAGTCAGTATTGACTATACCCTTACCGATGAAAAAAATAATCTGATTGACAGCACTGCGGGTCAGGCCCCGCTGGATTATTTGCATGGATTTGGAAATATTATTCCCGGTCTTGAAAAGGCCCTGGAAGGAAAGGCCCAGGGGGCTCATTTTTCGGTGCACATCCCCGCCGGGGAAGCCTATGGCGAGCGGAACGAACAACTTGTTGCCGGTATACCCCGCAGCAGTTTTGAGGATACATCTTCTATCGAAGCGGGAATGCAGTTTCATGCCCGGAGTTCAGGAGACGTCCGTGTATTCACCGTTACCAATGTCGCTGGTGATACTGTTACGATAGACGGGAACCATCCGCTGGCGGGAATGAACCTTAACTTCGAAGTTACCGTTACAGGGATTCGTGAAGCCAGTGAGGAAGAATTGAGCCACGGTCATATACATGGGCAGGATCACGAGGGCTGTGGCTGTAACGAAGACTGCCCCAGGGATGAAGCCGGATGTGGCTGCGGGGGCTGCTGCGACCGGTAGCCGCGTTATGCTGATTAGGCCCTTTGATTTCGCAATTTTTATTCCAGCGCTTGGCGCGGTAGCCGCCACCTTTGTTGCCGTATATGCCGGCGCAGGAAACCAGTACACGATACATCTGCGTGGTGAAAATGGCGAGTGGGTTTTTCCACAGGATGCAGTTGAAACGATCCATGTGGCCGGGCCGCTGGGTGAGACCTTGGTTGAAATTCAGAACGGCGCGGCGCGGGTGCTTGCTTCCCCCTGTGCAAACCAAACTTGCGTTGCCGCCGGGGCTGTTTATGCATATGGTCAATGGACCGCCTGCCTGCCAAACCGGGTGATGCTGTATGTCAGCGGCAGCGCGGCCCCCGTCGGAGGAAAAGTCAGGCATGAAACCGGTGTTGACGCCGTGGTCTGGTAGCGGGGAACAGCGCCGCATCGTGGCGCTGCTAGGCAGCCTCTGCCTGTTTTTATCCACCATCGAGTACATTATCCCCCGGCCCCTTCCCTTTATGCGAATCGGCCTGGCCAACCTGCCCCTGCTCCTTGCTCTGGATATTCTTGGCCCTGTTGGTTTTTTCTTCCTAGCCCTGCTGAAAGTCATTGGTCAGGGAATTATTGCCGGCACACTTTTTTCCTACGTTTTTTTGTTTTCCCTTGCGGGAACTTTTGCGTCCGCCTTATTGATGTATACGCTGCGTTCTGCAGCCGGGCCGGGCCGGATTGGCTTTGGCGGAATCGGTTGCGCCGGGGCAATGGTTTCCAATGTAGTTCAACTGCTTCTGGCAAGGTACTTTGTGTTCGGCTCGGGCCTGCGTTTCCTTGTCCCGCCGTTTCTCGCTTCCGGTTTTATTACCGGCCTTGCCCTGGGCCTGTTCTGCGAAGCATTTTGCCGGCGCTCCCGCTGGTATGCCAAACATACCGGTAATGAAACAGGGCAGGCATCCCCTGCCCTGCCCTGCGGACTAATTGCCCCAGGAATTGAAACCATCGTACACAGCGGCGCTGCCCGGCGGCAGGATCGGGAGGAACGGCGTTTGCGGCGGGGCCGGAAATGGGCTTCCCTTTTTGGCAGCAGCGAACTTCTCTTTGCCGGATTATTAATGCTGCTGCTGTTCCTCTTTAACCCGTCGACTCTGTTCCGTTTTTCCCAGTTTGTGTTCTTCTGTTTTATTGCATGGTTTTCCGGCAAAAAAAACAATCCGCTTGTAAGCGCCCTGCTTATGGCGGGCATTGTATTTTTTAACCTGCTTGCCCCTTACGGAAAAGTGCTGGCAGAATGGGGGCCATTGCGCGTAACACAGGGAAGCCTGCTTGCCGGACTTCAAAAGGCCGTTACCGTGGAAGGACTGCTTATGCTTTCCGGCGCGTGCGTTAAACGCGATATGCGGCTGCCGGGGAAATTTGGCGCGCTGGCAGGGGAGTCATTCCGCCTTTTGGAATTGCTGCGGGAACGGAAAGGCGCGCTGCGCCATGGAAATATAATCGCGGGAATCGATTGGCTGCTGTTGGAACTTGAGCATGCCGATACCGGT
>JAITHQ010000125.1 GCA_031279925.1 Treponema sp.
AGTAAGATAGAGCCGGGCGGGGTATGCGCAGGCGGATTCCACAGGGTTTTTAGCCTGCCGCTGCCCCCACCCCGCAGGGTTTATCGCGAACTATTTTTTGTGGGTCAAGTTTAGAGCAAACCGCAGGGTATCTTCGTTGGATAAGAAATTTATTATACTGGCCGGGGTCCATACCCCAATCCGAATACGGCAAACATCATGTTTATACTATTTACCGTTAAGCGCTGCAAGCAGCGGGGTATGGACCCCGGCCTTCCAATCACCCTTGCCCCAGAGACTGCGAAACCGCACAAATGCTTGCTGCCGCAAAATTCAAGTTTTGCGGCAGCCCTTTTTTATTTAATCAAAATAAAATCTACGCGGCGGTTCTTCCACCAGTTGTCGCGGTCTTCAAACCCAACTGCCGGGCGCGAGCCGCCCATGCCGATAAAGGACAGCCGTCCTTTTGACACACCGTAGCGGCCAAGCAGGTCAACAACGGCTCTTGCCCTGGCTTCGCTTATGCGTTTAAGTTCCGGTTCCTCCCTGTCACGCGCCGGGCCCGCAGGGTGGGTTGGATTGGCATGGCCTTCAACCTGTACCTTGTAATCGCGGAACTTGTTAAGGATTAGGGCTATGCGCCGCAGAATACGGGTGTTGTTGTTTACAATATCCTGGCTTAGACCTTCAAAGTCAGCATAGTTGGGCCTGAATACAATAGAAGGTATCTGTATCCGCAGCCGGTCGCCCTCGCGGATAACCAGAACATCCACGCCTATTTTCCCATCCATGGAACTGGCGTTGCCCAGGCTGTCCTCCGCCTTGAATGTAAAGGGATAATCAGTGGCCGACTGGACCAGTTCCCCTTTGTTGCTGCGGCCATTCCACATAAGCCGCTCGGCTGGGCTGCCCCGGCCTTCTATGCGGTAGAACACCGGATACGGAGCTTCGGGCTCCCGGATTTCCAGGCTCCACGCCGCAATGGGCGAAATATCCTTTGCGGAAAGGTTCATAACAAGATCATCGTCAACGCCGTCGTTATCGGGGCTAAAATACTCAGGAGAAGAGTTAAACGCAAGTTCCGGCCCGGTAACGTCCACGGTAACTGTTGTGGCGGCGGTTCTTACCACATCGCCCTTGGTATAGCTTACGGTAAGCTCCGGCGTGTATATCCCTTCGCGGACGGCGCCTTGTTCATTAAAGCCATTCCACCGGACGCTTGCCGGGACTGCTTTTTCGCCGGAGAAAGACCGCCGCGTTACGCCGGTTTCATCTTTTAATTCCAGCTTCCAGCTTTCAACGCCGTCCTGCAGCGAAAGATGGATTCCAAGGTCAACCGGATTCTCCGCCTGGCCCGGCCTGGGGGCAATGGCGGTAACGGAAGTGGTAAGGAACGCGCCGGCTACACGGGCATCAAGAATGATATTGTTCAGTGAAGCGCTTGCGCTGTTGCCCGCCCGGTCTGTGGCGGAAACGCGGTAGCTGTAAACGCCGTCCGGGGCAACCTGCCCATTGTCGTCCCTGCCGTCCCAGACCCTTTGGCCGGGTCTTCCGCTTTCCTGGTTAAAGGCGCGCAGCCTCTCGCCCGCGGCGTTATACATTCCGCTTTCCCAGGCGATTTCTTCTGAACCGTGGGGGGTAAAGGCAATGTTGTTTCTGCCGCCTTCGGCCCTGGGGTTGAAAATTCTCTGGGCATCGGCCAGGGCTTCAATACTGATCTCAGGCGGGGTATTGTCCAGCGCCGTTTCGTAAGCGGGGCTGACGGCGGTATTGCCGCTGTCGTCCGAAGCCGTAATGGTAAAGAAATAGCTGCCGTCCGCTCCCATTTCGCCGGAATCATAAACGCCGTCCCAGCGGAACGCCGCGGGTATTTCAACCTGTTTTTTTACCGAGAAGAGCCGAAGGAAAAAATCCTGTACGCCGTTGATCTCCGGCCTTTGCTCTTTATTGTGAATTGTACGGACTATATTGCCCTCGCTGTCTTTTATTTCCATTTTCCAGCTTGTAACATAGTGGGCGTCGGTTATGCTGACGGGAAATTCCAGGTTGTCCGAATTGCCGTCATGGTTGGGCGAAAAGTACGCCGTTTCAGGATAATCAAGTTCGATAAGCGGCGGTTTTTTGTCCGCGACCCCTACCTTCCAGGTAACGCCCGCGCCCCAGGCGTTAACGCCTTCGTACAGGGGCTTAAACGCCGTGTTTATCAATAAGTCCCCGTCCGATGGCAGCCGTCCGCCGGCAATGCGTTTGCCGCCCGAAGGAAGGATTATATCAACGCCGATTCCTATCGAAGGCAGGGACTGGAACAATTGCCAGTCGTGCAGTTCCCGCACGTTGAGTCCCGAAGCCCCCGGCCATGAAAGGGAAAGTGTAACGGCCTCGGCAACAGTGGCTTTTATCCCTGTTTTAAAGATCATGCCCGCCCGTTCATCCCAATAAAAAACCGAGGGGAAACCCAGGTCCGCCGCAACGTTCAATACAAACGGATCCCGCTTGTCCCCTTCGCCTTCAATACGGAGCAGATCAAACGAGACGCCTCCAATCGGGGTAAGCCAGGTAGGGACCCAACTAACGCCCAGGCCCCGCATGGCAACGGCCCAGGTAAAATTATGCAAAGGCCCCAGTTTGCCGGTATTATAGTGAAAGCCCAGGTCCCCGGAAAGAGTCCAGCCGTCGCCCGCGCCAAAATTCAAGCCCGCTCCCAGGGACATTCCCGGATACACTTCTTTTGCGGCAAAGGCATTGCCGATTATGGCGGTCTTTACCGGAAATGCATCAAAGGGGCTGGTTACCAAGTGCAGTGAACCGCCAAAAACACCGTACCGCGTCGGGAACAGCATACCGGCGTCAAGAGCGCCAAACCCATAATACGGGCCGGTTGCCGGATCAACAAGCGCCATATAGCTGGCGTCAAATATTATCCGCTGGGCGCTTCCCCCCTGGGCCGGGTTCAAAACGCTGGCCGGCGCTCCGCCCGTGCTGGTACTAAAACCGCCGGCCCCGGCCAAATCGGCGCTGTACAGATCAAGAACCGCATCGGCCCCCCAGGGGGGGAATTTCGGCTCATCCGCCTGAAGCAGGGAAACCGCGCAGAGGAATACCAGTACCGGCAGCGCATGGAACAGCGTTTGACGGCAGGGCCCCCGCTCTGAAAAAAAACCACTTGTAGACATAGTTGCCTCCTTTATGTACATAAAACTGTTCCAAACCTTGACGTTTGGGAGCAGTCTGTTTAGTGTCTGTCCATAATGCGGACACATTAGAGGCAGACACTATTGAGCCTGTTGCAAAACCCGGTTAGGTTTGCACAGGCCCTTGCAGTTTTCGCCCGACGGGCTACATAACTGCATTTTTCAGCGCTTGCTGTTGCAAAACTGAAGTTTTGCAACAGCCGCTATTTGATAAGAATAAACTCTACACGGCGATTTTTCCACCAGTTGTCGCGGTCCTCGTATTTTACCACCGGCCTGGTCCCGCCCATGCCGGTCGAGGAAAGCCTGGATCGGGCAACGCCGAATTCCACCAGCATATTAACCGTGGTTTTGGCCCGGGCTTCGCTTAAAGGCTGCAATTCATTCCGTTCTTCCCGCGTGGTCCGCGCTACGGGATTTGCGTGGCCTTCAACCTGAATCTTGTAATCGCGGAACTTGTTAAGAATTTCGGCAAGCCGCCGCAGTACCCGTACGTTGTTTCCAGCGCGATCAGGCGGTATGCCCTCAAAGTCAGCGGCGTTTTCGCGGAATACAATAGAAGGAATTTGAATCCGCAGCCGGTCGCCCTCCCGGATTACCAGTACGTCTATGCCTATCCTGCTTTCAATGGTACTGCTGTTGCCCAGCGCATCGGTTGCCGTATAGGTAACCGGGTAATCGGTGGCGGACTGTACCAGTTCCCCCTTGTTGCTCCGTCCGTCCCATTTTACCGTTTCGGCAGGGCGGCCCCTGCCGCCGATGCGGTAGAACAGAAGGTACGGCGGCTCCGGTTCCCGTATTTCCACGCTCCACGATTCGATGGGAGAAGCGTCCTTTGCCCCCAGGCTTATAAAGAGATCATCGTCAATGCCGTCGTTGTCGGGGCTAAAGTATTGGGGGCGGTGACTAATGGAAAGTTCCGGCCCTGAAACATCTACCAAAACGGAACTGGTTTCGGCAAAAACCGTATCGCCCTTGACGTAGCGTACCGTAAGGCTTGGGGTAAAACGCCCTTCGCGTAATTCACCGTTTTCCGCAAGGCCGTTCCATCCGATGAAATCCGGCGGGGGAGCAACTCCCCGCGCGGTCTGAACCGGGGCAAAACGCCGCAGCGTTGTTCCCTGCTCGTCCTTTAGTTCAAGGCTCCAGCTTTCGATTCCATCGGGCAGGGTGCAGATTATGCCAAAACGTACCATGTCGGTACTTTGATTCGGTTTTGGCGCAATGGCCGTTGCCGATGTGGTAAGGATCACCCTGGGAATCCGGGCGTCAAGAACGATATTGGAAATACCGTCTTTGGTACTGTTCCCCGCGGCGTCGGTTGACCTTACGGTAAACTGATATGTTCCATCGGGGGCGCGATTCCCCGCGGCGTCGGTTCCGTCCCAGGCCACAGGCGGCGCGCCGCCAGTCCAGTTCCATGTCCGCACAACCCCTCCCCGCGCATCGACAATCGCCGCTTCCCACTCGTCTTCCCATTCGGTGGTAACATTCAGGGGAATATCGCCCCGGCTGCCGTTAGGCGAAAATAGCGTATAGGGCGCGGACAGTTCCACTTTTGGCGGCGTTGTATCCAGCGTAAAGGGCAGGCTGACCGCAGCCGGCTGATTCCCCTGCTCGTAGCGCAGTTCAAGACGCGCCTTGTAATTGCCGTCAGGCGCGGCGGTATTTGCGCCTGTCCTTCCGTTCCAGGTGATGGAAGCCGGCGGCGCTGTGCGCCCTTCAAATGTCCGTACAACCGAATTGGCGCTGTCCAGCACGTCAACCTTGTAGGAGATGATCCCTTCGGCAATCTGAATCTGGGGGACAAGATTAACGGTGTCCTTAACGCCGTCCCCGTTAGGCGAAAAAGCCCGCTGATCGGTGGTGATCATTACCGGGGTATCGGCGGTGCTTAGGCGGAAATGCAGCTTTTCGGAGCGTCCGCTATTGCCCGCCTGATCGACAGCGTAAAGCTCGTAGGTGTATTCGCCGTCCGCGGCAAAAGTTCCCGCGTCGCCGTGGCCGTCCCAGGTAAGGCGGGCGGGCGGCGTCCCGGTAAACCGGAAGCTGCGCACCGGCTTCTCCCCGGGCCGGCCATTTGCCCTTCTGATGTCGCCGGTCCACACCAGTTCCGGCGAACCTTCCTGCCGTAAGATCATTTCGTCCTGGTGGCCGTCGTTATTTGGCGAGAAGGCATTGTACTCCGCCCGTACCGTTGCCCGCGGCGGGGTAATGTCAAGATTAAAAGGAGGGGAAAGCGCCTGGGAAACGTAACCGTTCCGGTAGCTTACCGAAAACTCCGCCTGATACTCTCCCTCATTCAAGACCCTTCCGGATTCGTTTTTACCGTCATAGGCAAACTGTTCCGGCACAGCCGCCGCCGCGCCGTTCTGGATTGTCCGCTGCGTCCTGCCCTGTTTATCCTTTATCTGAATCGCCCAGCCGGTGATTCCTTCTTGAACCGGGACAGACAGGTTCATAATAACCGTATCTTTGATCCCGTCACCATTGGGGCTGAACCATGAATCCCCAATAAACACCTGCACCTTGGGCTGGATGGTACTGACAACAATATTTTCCATGGCCGCTGTGGCGGTGTTCTGCGCCCGGTCTGTCGCCCAAATCCGGTAGGTGTAAACCCCGTCGCTTACGATTATTCCCGCATCGTCTTTGCCGTCCCAATCGCGCTTGCCCGGCTGGCCGCTTTCGTTTTCAAAACCACGAATTTGAGCGCCTGAAGTATTAAAAATCCCGCTTTCCCAGACTTCTTCGCTGGAACCGTAGGGGGTAAATGCAATGGCGTCTTTGTTGCCGTCCCCGTCGGGACTAAAGACGCGCTGGGCCTCGGCCATAGCCTCTATACTGATCTCCGGCGGGGTATTATCCAGCACTACCTCATACGTATCGCTTACAGCGGCGTTGCCGTTATCATCGGCGGCGGTAATGGCAAAGAAGTATCTGCCGTCCGGGGAAAGTTCCCCTGAATCGCCAATACCGTCCCATCCAAGATTTGGAGGCACTTCAACCTGGGTCTTTACCGCAAAGAGGCGGCTGAAAAAGTTCCGCACCCCTTGGGTTTCATGCCGCAGTTCCTTGTTCCGGTAGGTACGGACCACAGCGCCATCCTCATCTTTTACTTCCATTACCCAGCTTGAAACATAGCGGGCATCGGTAATACTGATGGGAAATTCAAGAAAATCCGCTTTTCCATCGTTGTTTGGAGAAAAATAAACGGTTTCAGGATAATCAACCACGATGACCGGGGGCTTTTTGTCCACAACGCCTACGGCCCAGGTAAGCCCCCCGCCCATAGCGGTAACGCCCTTATACAGGGGCTTAAAGGCGGCGTTAACCGCGATATTCCCGTCCGTGGGCAGCCTTCCGCCGGCAATCCGTTTACCGCCTGAAGGCAGCGCGATATTGATCCCAAGGCCCACCGAGGGAATGGCGGGAAACTCGCCCCCCTCGGTTAGTTCCCTGACATTCAGCCCGGAACCGCCCGGCCAGGACAGCGAAACGGTGAACGTTTCGGCAATGACGGCTTTAAGCCCCGTCTTGAAGATCATACTGGTTCTGGGAAAATAAATAACCGAAGGAAGACTCAGGTCCGCCGCCGCGTTCAGCACAAAGGGGTCCGGCTTGTCCCCCGCCCCTTCAACGCGAAGCAGATCGAAAGAGACTCCGCCTATAGGGGTGAACCAGCTTGGAGTCCAGCTTTTACCGATGCCCCGCAGCGCAAGCGCCCAGGTAAAATTATGCAGCGGCCCCAGTTTGCCGGTATTGTAGTGGAAACCGGTATCCAGCGAAACGGTCCAATCCGAGCCGAAACCGAAATTGATCCCCGCGCCCACCGACATTCCCGGATACAATTCCTTTGCCGCGCTTATATTACCCCCAAAAGTGGTTTGAACCGGGAAGGAGTCAAAGGGGCTTTGGATAAAACGCATCGATCCGCCAAAGACCCCATACCTGGTTGGAAACAGCATACCCGCTTCAATAGCATTCCCGTAGCCGCTTTCCGCTCCCAGCCCGGCAAGGCCCAGGTAGCCAATATCAAAAATAATCCGCTGGGCGCCGCCCCCCTGCGCCGGGTTTAAGGCGCTTACCGGCCCTCCCCCCTGGCTGGTACTAAAACCCCCGGAACCGGCCAGTTCTGGAGTATAGAGATCGGGAACCGCATCGGCCCCCCAGGGGGGAAACGAGGAAACGTCGGCGGCCCAAAGGTTTAGGCCGGTAACTAAAAAAAACATTCCGGTTAAACAAATTAAACAAAAGGCCGTTTTTCGCAGCCGCCCATTCTGTGTTCTCATGGTATACCTTTATTCGCGGAGGGCTTTAATATTTTAAAAACAAACGGTGTTTTTTATAAATGGTGATATATAGAGTCTGCTGCAAAACCCGGTTGGTTTCGCACAGGCTCCTGCACTTGTTATTGCAAAACTTCAGTTTTGCAATAACCTCTATATCGCCCAATTACATTTTCCTTCCAATTAAACATAATAACATATTACCGTATTTTTTTCAATTCCACGCATTGCGCCAAATGCAATTGAACCCCGAAAGGGCCTGCCCCGCGTAAACATCGAACGGGCGGCTGCCGGATTTGGGGGGGCAAGGCCGGGTAGTCAAACAACGCATTGTAAAAAGCGGTATGGTGATATATAGTAAGCGTACCATGGGTTCAGCCGGTACATTATTAAAACCGCTCATATTCTTTTCGCCTTGCCTGGCCTTGCTTGTGCTTCTTTCCTGCGCCAGCGCCGGTTCATTCACCAAAGTTGATGATGAGGTGGAGCGAAACCATTACGCCGGAAGTATTGCGCTTTTGGAAAAAAACAAAAAATCACTGTACACCAGCCGTGATATGCTGCTTTATTATCTGGACAAGGGAATGCTTTGCCACTACGCGGAACTGTATGGGGATTCTTCCCCGCTGCTGGAAGACGGCGAGCGGGCAATAGAAACCGCCTTTACCAAAAGCGTTACCCAGGAGATCGGCGCTCTTCTTTTGAATGACAATTCCCGTGAGTATGCCGGTGAGGACTACGAGGATATTTACATCAATGCGTTCAATGCGCTCAACTATTATCATCTGGGGGAAATTGATGAAGCCCTGGTAGAAATACGCCGTATGAACAACAAATTGGCGTATCTTGCCCATAAGTACGATGCGGCCCTTTCAAACCTGCAAAAAAAGGCCCTGGAGGAACGGCTTGAAGAGATTCCCGCCAATCCCAGGGCTGCGGGAAAGTTTACCGATTCGGCGCTGGCCCGTTATTTGGGTATGCTTTTTTACCGGGGCGCGGGCCTTTATGACGACGCCCGGATAGACAGCGAATGGCTGCAAGCCGCCTTTGCCAATGCGCCCACTGTCTATACCTATCCGCCGCCTGAGTCGCTGGCCGGCGAGCTTGCAATTCCGGCGGGTATGGCGCGGCTTAATGTGCTGGCCTTTGGCGGGCTTTCCCCGGTTAAGCGGGAACAGGTGCTGCGGCTTCCCCTTCCCGGCGGGCACTGGATAAAAATTGCCCTGCCGGAACTGGTCAGCCGCAGATATAATATTGCGCGCATAGAACTGGCGTTTGACAATGGCGAATGTTTTGATCTGGAACTTTTAGAGGATATCGACGCAGTCGCCAGGGAAACGTTTAAGGTGCGGCAGCAGCTTATATACCTAAGAACGATACTCCGCGCAGCGCTTAAAAGCGCCAGTTCTTCCGCCTTCGATTCGGCGGCGGACAGGGCCAGCGGTGAGGCAAGGCTGGTTTTGGGGGTACTCAGTGTAGCTACGCAGCTTTTTTCCGAGTTAAGCGAGCAGGCCGATCTCCGTATATCCCGCTATTTTCCTTCCAAAGCCTATGTATACGGTATTAATGTGCCGCCGGGGCTGTATTCTTTCCAGGTAAAATATTACCACAAGAATGGAAAGCAAATCACATCGGTACGCTACGAAAATATCGCCATAAAAGCGAACGCCCTTAATTTGGTTGAAGCGGTTTGCTTAAAATAAGCCGCCGTGCGGCTACTGAACACAGCATGAAGCGATAAACTCCGCGGTAATACGGACAGGTTCAGGAGCGGTCCAGAACGCATTACCTGAATGATCAGCCCCCTCAATACGGTACATTGTTACCGGCTGCTTACATTCAACAAGTTTCCGGTAAAGCAATACACTTTGACCATAGGGTACAATCCTGTCCTTATCGCCATGCATGATTAGAAACGGCGGCAGGGACGATGTTGATGTGATATAACCGGGCGGTGACGCCGCAGCGACAAGCTCTGGATGCTCCGCTACCGGTACGCCGCCAAGAACCATGCCCTCAGGCGAATCAGGCGCCTGGTGATCCTGAATTGAAGGTTCATCGTTCATGCCGGCGAAATTCACCGGTCCATAATAGTCAACTACGCCCTTGATGGGGAGGGGCCGTATCTCCTCATCGGAAAAATACGGATCGCCTTCAGTCAGAGCCAGCATTACCGCCGTATGGCCGCCCGAAGAATCGCCCCATACAACAAGCCGTTCAGGATCGGCGTGATACTCTGCGGCATGTTTGAGCATGAAACGCGCCGCTGTCCGGGCGTCTTTTATCTGGGCCGGGAACGGGGCTACGGTAGAAGGGCGGTATTCGGCCATTGCAATAACGTAGCCGCTTCGGGCCCAATCAACAAGCTGCGCCAGTTGTTGGGCAGGTTCCTGCTTGAACCATGCGGACCCCTGAATAAACAGTATAAGGGGAAAAGCCGCCTCTTCCCCTTCTTCAAGCCTGGGCGCAAGAATATTAAGATGGAGCGGCATATCTGATTTTTGCCCGTACTCCACATTCAGAATTGTATTGACAGAATATATCCGCTCGTCCAGTTTCAAAGTTTTAATACCCAAAGCAGTAACGCCGCTGGAGGGAAAATCTTTCCGGGAACAATTGCAGGGCTGTATCTTCATATAGCAACTCCTTTAAACATTTACACAAACGCTTTTATGATCTGGCCGCCTATAAACATTCCAATAAGGCCCAATACGCCCCCCAGACCGTGGGGCACAGGCAGCGGCAGTTTGAACAGGCCAAATATACCGCCTATCACCAGACCCACTACAAGACAGACAAGCAGTTCAAGCATCGTTTTTTTCCTTTCAATTTTATTGCTCATTAAGCAGCTTTTTTTTCCGGCGTCCGTATCGTTGCTTTGGCAAGACTCTTTTTCTGGAGCAGATCAAACCCGACCGCCAAAAGAAGTACGAAACCTTTAACAATATACTGCACATACGTATTTAAGCCGATAAGCTGCATACCGTTACTGAGTACGCCCAGAATCAGAACACCGGTAACAAGGCCCCACATTTTACCCTCGCCCCCTACAAAAGAGACGCCCCCTAAAATAGCGGATGTCATTGCGCTAAATTCAGTGCCGGGCCCCGTTGAGGAAGAAGCCGAGCCTGACCGGCCAAACAGAACAATGGAAGCCAGGGCAACGAAAAAACCGCAAATGGAAAATACGATCATTCGTATAAGGATAACATTTACACCTGATAGGCGCGCTGTTTCCTCGTTGCTTCCAATGCCATATACCTGACGTCCAAACCGGGTATAATTCAGAATAAAACCTGCCAGAGTAACGGTTATTATCATAAGAACGACACTGAACGGAAGAAAGCCAAAGATATACCCCTGCCCAAAAAATTTGAAGGCGGGCGGAAGGTTCAGAATCACGCTCTGTTTGGAAATGATATAGGAAAGCCCCTGAAAAACGGTCATTGTTCCAAGGGTGACAATGAGCGTGTGTACTTTAAGCGTTACAGAAAGCAAGCCGTTCAATGTTCCAAGCAGCGTGCCTATGGTCAAACCCAGGGCAAGGGCCGCCGGGAAGGGCAGTCCGGCCCATTTGACAAGGGCCGCGGTTGTCACCCCTACCACTGATATCTGATACCCGATTGAAAGATCCATGCCGCCTGAAATCATCACAAAGGAGAGGCCGACGGCGGCAATTATCACATAGGATTGCTGGACAAAAATGTTTGTCAGATTCTGCTGGGTAAAAAAATGCGGACTGAGCAGCGAAAAAAAGACAATAAGACCCAGTAGAATAAAAATAATCGCATAACGTTTCAGTTCTTTCATGCTGTTGCCTCCATTACAGTTCCTTCTGAAGCGAGTTCAAGGATAGTTTGTTGGGAAAATGAATCCCGTTCCAATGTTCCGGTAAGCCGGCCTTCGGCGATAACGATAATTCTGTCAGACATACCAAGGAGTTCTTCCATATCGGAAGTAATCATGATGATTGAATGTCCTTCCTTTGTAAGATCATCCATCAGTTTGTAAATATCCTGCCGTGTACCAACATCTATTCCACGGGTAGGTTCATCAAAGATAATGATCTGTGAATTCGCGGCAAGGGTTTTGGAAAGAACAACTTTCTGCTGATTCCCCCCGGATAGCAATTTCACTTTCTGTTGTAAGCTCGGCGCTTTGATTTTCATCAGTGCATTGAATTGCCGGGCAAGGGCGTATTCCGCCTTTTTCCGTACGACAATACCTTTGGAAATTCTTCGGAGATTGGCGAAGGAAATATTCCAGGCAATGCCCATATTGAGGAAGCACCCTTCTTCCTTTCGATTTTCCGGGATAAGGCCGATGCCGTTTTGTAAGGCGTCACGGGGTGAATTAATGGCAACCGGACGGCTGTTAACCAGGATCGCCCCCGATTCAAGTTTTGCCGCTCCAACAATGACTTTCGCCAGTTCTGTCCGTCCGGCGCCGACCAGCCCGGCCATTCCAAGAATCTCCCCTTTGCGCAGGGAAAAAGAGATGTCCGTGTTTCCGTTGCCGGTAACATTGCGCAATTCAAAAATAACTGCACCGGAAACCCGGTTCCGTGCGGGATATGTTTCTTTCAGTTCCCGTCCAACCATAAGACCCAGGAGTTCCTGTCTGGTGGTTTTGCCGGTTTCCAGCGTTTGTACAAATTGTCCGTCCCGCATAACCGTTACACGATCCGATATGGTGAACAGCTCATCAAGCCGGTGTGATATATAGATGATTGTTGTACCGCGTTCTTTAAATTTACGGATCAGCGTAAAAAGATGTTCTACCTCGGCCATTGAAAGCGGAGCGGTCGGCTCATCCATAATCAGAATACGGGTGTTTTTTGATACGGCTTTCGCTATTTCCACAATTTGCTGCTTGGAAGCGGGCAGATCCCTAACCTTTGTCCGGGGATCAATAGCAACCTCAAATTCATCGAATATGGCTTTTGCCTTGATTTCCATTGCTTTTTGGCTGATAAAAAAGCCTGTTTTTTCACAGAAAAAAATATTTTCCGCGGCGGAAAGCGAGGGCATAAGGTTGAATTCCTGGTAAATGACCTCTATACCAAGTTCTCTTGCCTTATGCGGGCTTAGGTGGGTATAACAGCCGGCGCCAATATGAATCGTTCCCCTGTCAGGCTGAACGGCTCCGGCGATGATCTTGATAAGGGTTGATTTTCCCGCGCCGTTTTCGCCGAGAAGCGCGTGGACCTCGCCGGCCCGGAAATCCAGGCTGTAATTACTGAGGGCAATAACTCCGGGATAGACCTTGGTTATGCCCTCAAGGGAAAGG